>CAIYGJ010000001.1 GCA_903925705.1 uncultured Actinomycetes bacterium
GGAAGGCAAACTCGGCAAGCACGTGCTGGAAGGTTTTGGCATTGTGCAGGACGAAATGACAGCAATTGATGAAGTGGTTCGCCGGCCTTGAGCAAAGATCACGAAAAGTCTTCATACGCGGCCGCAGGCGTAGATACCGAAGCCGGAGAACGCGCAGTTGATTTAATGCGCAGTGCAATCAAAAGTGCGAACCGACCTGAAGTGGTTGGTGACTTTGGTGGGTTTGCAGGGCTGTTTGATATCAGTGCGTTCAAGACAATGACTAAGCCATTGCTGGCCACTTCAACTGATGGTGTTGGCACAAAAATTGATGTCGCTCGTCGGATGGATATTCATGACACCGTTGGCATTGACCTCGTGGCCATGGTCGTTGATGACTTAGTGGTTTGTGGCGCGCAGCCGTTGTTCATGACTGACTACATCGCAGTTGGCAAAGTTCACCCCGAGCGAGTGGCTGCTATTGTTACTGGAATTGCGCACGGTTGTGTGATGGCAGGATGCGCCCTAGTTGGCGGCGAGACTGCAGAACACCCAGGATTACTAGGCCCTGATGACTATGACATTGCAGGTGCCGGAACTGGCATCGTCGATGCAACTGAACTGCTTGGTCCAGATCTAGTTGTTGCAGGCGATGTTGCAATCGCAATTGGATCAAGCGGACTGCATTCAAATGGCTTTTCGTTAGCTCGGCATGTGGCATTTAATGTTGCGGGCCTTGATGTTCATGACAACATTGCTGAGTTTGGAAGAACGCTTGGCGAAGAACTTCTGGAACCTACTCAGATTTATGCCAAGGACATTTTGAATTTGATCAGTGCAATTCCGGTGCATTCGATTTCTCACATCACTGGTGGGGGAATCGCAGCCAATGTGGCGCGCGTTATGCCAAACCATTTGGCCCTTGATCTAGATCGCTCGACTTGGACGCCGCAAGCGATCTTCACTTGGCTGCAATCGCGCGGCAACATCGAACAAATCGAAGCTGAGAAAACTTTCAACATGGGAATTGGCATGTTGGCATTTGTCCCAGAGTATGCGGCGCAACTTGCGATCACTTCGCTGCAGGCAAGTGGGTTATCCGCTTGGGCTTGTGGTTCGGTGCGAACTCGCAACTCTGGCGAAAGCGGCGATGCAGTTGCTAAGGGCGGTAACGGTGGCGCTGTTGCCTTGGTAGGAAACTACAAGTAAGAGCTAGGCTTCTTCAGCCTCGTCCTCGGCTGCTTCTTCGTCTTCGTAATACTTTGCATACGGATCGTTATCGATTTCTGGCGCATCAAATGCGTCGTCATCGATGCTAGGAATAAATGATGAGCCACCAAGTTCGGCTTGTAGTGCGCCCAAGTCTGTGTTGGGGCTGTTGTATTTCAGATCGCGAGCAACTTTAGTTTGCTTGGCTTTTGCACGGCCACGTCCCATGACTGCGCCCCCTTAACTACCCGGAGTTTCTAGTTGTGTTACTGATTTGCCAGATTTTATTGCGATCTACAGGTCGGTAACAGATTGTCAGTCTATCTGAGCCGGTAATTAGTGCACCTGACGGGTTGTTTTATTGGTTTTTGTAGGGGTCAGAGAGCCACGCAGAGCCTACTAACGAGTAACAGTAAGCATTTGGTCAAGATTGCCTGAAATTGGGGCTTTCGGCTCGCTGATGTCCGATTTGGGAGATTAAATCAGGTGTAGAAAATTTCCGCGAAAAGATTGGTTTTCCCCTGTGTCTGAGTCTCAAGTTCTAATGACCCCTGCCGAAGTTGCAGCCCTTTTTCGGGTTGACCCTAAAACGGTGACTCGTTGGGCAGATGCTGGAAAGCTCACTGCAGTTCGCACCCTAGGTGGTCATCGTCGTTACCTGCAGGACGAAGTCCAGAAACTTCTGGTCGCCAGCTCGATTTCCCAGCCAGCTGGTGTCGAAGCCGCTTCGGTTTAGTTCCCGATCTAGCCCGGCCCAATCCCTATCGGGTCGGCCATAATCGCTTTGCCTGATGCGGTTGTTTTCCCGTATGCTTCAATCTCATGCTTTCGCAAGAAGGCATTTGCCCCCATCGTCTAGTGGCCTAGGACGCTGCCCTTTCACGGCGGTAACACGGGTTCGAATCCCGTTGGGGGTACGCAAGATTTCAAGACTTGACC
>CAIYGJ010000002.1 GCA_903925705.1 uncultured Actinomycetes bacterium
CTAACCTGCCACCTGATACCCATCAGCCTTATGTCGGAGTCTCATCATTCGCACACAAAGCTGGCTTACATGCAAGTGCGTTGAAGGTTAATCACGAGCTTTATAACCACATCGATGCATCCGTAGTTGGAAACGATATGCGCGTTCTAGTTACCGAGATGGCAGGTCGCGCTTCAATTGAGATGAAGGGCACCGAACTTGGTTACGACCTTTCCAAAGAACCGGAAGCAATTACTCGCGTAGTCGAACAAGTTAAAGATCTTGAAGCTCACGGTTGGTCCTTTGAAGCCGCAGATGCATCATTTGAATTGCTTTTACAAGATGCTTTGGCAGGAAAATCAACCAAGAAGTTCACTGTGGAGTCTTGGCGAACCATTGTCGAGCAGCGCGAAGATGGACAAATTGTCAGCGAAGCCACGGTGAAGGTCCATGCTGACGGAGAACGTATTGTGGCTACCGGCGAAGGCAATGGTCCGGTTAACGCTTTAGACAACGCTTTGCGTTCTGCCCTTGTGCAGCATTTCCCACAGATTGCCGAACTAGATCTTGTGGATTACAAAGTTCGTATTCTCGATGGCGGCTTAGGCACTGGTGCGGTAACTCGAGTGTTGATTGAAACTGCTGAAAAGGGTCGCCGTTGGACCACAGTTGGGGTTAGCGAAAACGTGATCGCTGCTTCTTGGTTGGCGCTGGAAGATGCAATTTCTTACGGTCTCCTTGGCAAAACCAGTTAACTGAACTTTTTTGCGTAACCAGTAGTCTTAGAAAATGCGTATTGCTCGAGTATCGGTTCCAGGCGTTGAGTTTCCGGTCTATGGTGTCATCACTGGCGACAAAATTGAATTAATCACCGGGCTACCTTGGCCAGATATCAGTGATCCAGTTGCTGCCCTAAATCTTGCCGACGTAAAAATCCTGGCTCCAGTTATTCCAAGCAAGATTGTTTGCGTTGGAAAGAACTATGCAGACCATGCAAAAGAAATGGGTGGCGATGTTCCCGCCGAACCCGTAATTTTCCTTAAGCCAAACACCACAGTTATTGGTGATGGTGACTTTATTGTCTTGCCACCTCAGTCAACTAATGTGCATCATGAAGCTGAACTGGCAATTGTGATTGGTGCATTAGCTAAGAATGTAGAAATCGATCGTGCTGACGAAGTTATTTTTGGTTACACCTGTGCGAACGATGTCACGGCAAGAGATCTGCAGAACAGCGATCAGCAATGGACTCGAGCTAAAAGCTTTGACACCTTCTGTCCACTTGGACCATGGATTGAAACTGAACTAGATCCAGAAAACTTAGCTATCTCTTGTCAGGTCAACGGCGCCACGAGACAAGATGGAAACACAAGCGACTTGGTTAGAAGCGCGCGGGAAATGGTGTCATGGATTTCGCACATGATGACGTTGCTCCCGGGCGATGTGATTTTGACGGGAACTCCAGCCGGCGTCGGTCAGATCGTCTCGGGTGACTCCGTAACAGTCACGATCGAAGAAATTGGTACCCTTACTAATTCAGTAACTGTTCGCTAATTCGTTATAGAAATATTCAGGAGAATCTGTGTCAAACGTTCGAGTTCGGTTCTGTCCTTCACCGACAGGAAACCCGCACGTAGGCATGATTCGTACCGCACTGTTTAACTGGGCTTATGCCCGTCACACTGGTGGAACTTTCGTGTTTCGAATTGAAGACACTGATACTTCGCGAGATTCCGAGCAGTCCTATACCGACCTTTTAGATTCGCTTCGATGGCTGGGCATGGATTGGGATGAAGGTCCGGAGGTTGGCGGCCCACATGCTCCATATCGCCAATCACAGCGCATGGATATTTATGCTGATGTCGCTAGCAAACTACTTGCCGCTGGACATGCATATCATTGTTACTGCTCGCAAGAAGAACTCGAAGAACGTCGCGAAGCTGCGCGCGAGGCTGGAAAGACTCCGGGTTACGACGGCGCTTGCCGTTCGTTGAGCGCTGAACAAAAATCTTATTTCGATTCACAAGGTCGATCACCTGTGGTTCGTTTCCGGATGCCAGACACTGACTTCACTTGGACGGACTTAGTGCGTGGCGATGTAACGTTCGCAGCCGAACATGTTCCGGACTATGTAATTGTGCGCGCAACAGGGGAGCCGCTTTACACATTGGTTAATCCAGTTGACGACGTGCTGATGGAAATCACGCACGTACTTCGTGGTGAAGATCTATTAAGTAGTACGCCTCGTCAACTTGCGCTTTATGACGCACTGAACGCAATTGGTATTGCAAAAGGCGAACGTCCGCTTTATGGACACCTTCCTTATGTAATGGGTGAAGGCAACAAAAAACTTTCCAAGCGAGATCCAGAATCAAGTTTGTTGATGTATCGCGAAGAGGGTTACCTGCCCGAAGGACTTCTTAACTATCTTGCACTTCTAGGTTGGGCATTTGGCGAAGACCGCGAATTCTTCTCAAAAGAAGAAATGGCGACGGTCTTTGATGTTGCGCGAGTCAATGCAAATCCTGCACGTTTTGATTTAAAGAAGTGCACATCCATCAACGGTGACTGGATTCGCACTTTAGCTCCAGACGAATTAGCTAGGCGCATTACTCCATTCCTAATCAAAGATGGCATTCTCTCGGCTGAACCAACAGCTGAACAGATGGAAGTTTTAAAGAATGCGATTCCACTTGTCCAAGAGCGCATGGAAACACTGCGCCAAGGAATTGGAATGCTTGGATTCCTATTTGCTGATCAACCAGGTAGTCCAGCATTCGCGGTTGATGCGACAGAGGCCGAAAAAGTTCTAACACCAGATGCAAAACCTGTTTTGGTTGCAGCGCTGGCTGCCCTAACAACAATCGAAAATTGGACAACGCCAGCTATCGAAGAGGCATTGCGCGCCGCTTTGATTGAAGGCCTGGAACTAAAACCGAAGGTTGCTTTTGGTCCAGTTCGAGTTGCTGTAACCGGTCGCCGAGTCTCACCACCACTTTTTGAATCCCTTGAAATTCTTGGCAAGGAACGATCCCTTGCCCGAATTTCCGCCTCAATTAAATAAGCATCTGCACGATGAGCATTTCGCTCAATTGCAAGCCTTGAGATAGAATTTCGATTCGTAATGCCATTTGGGATATGGGGTAATTGGCAGCCCAACTGATTCTGGTTCAGTTAGTCTTGGTTCGAGTCCAGGTATCCCAGCAAAGTTAATCAAATAAAAAAGACCCCGAGGGGTCATTCTTTATTTGTAGCCCCGACGGGATTCGAACCCGCGCTACCGCCTTGAGAGGGCGGCGTGCTAGGCCGCTACACAACGGGGCCGCACCTGATCACAATAACGTAAACCGGGCAAAGTTCTAAATGCTCAAGTTGCTGACAAGTTGCTAGCTTCGGGCTACTAGCAATTCGCTAATTCGATTCGCTGCGGTCATCACTGCTGGGCTATGAATTCGCCATGGGGTTCGAGTTAGTCGTTCGATTGGTCCGGAAATTGAAACTGCGGCGATCACTTTGCCGTTCGCACTTCGAATAGGGGCGCTAACAGATGCAACTCCAGGTTCACGTTCCCCAAGAGATTGTGCCCAACCGCGACGCCTTACGGCAGATAAATCAGTGGCTGTAAATTTAGCGCCTTGAATTCCGCGATGAAGGCGATCGGGTTCTTCCCAAGCAAGCAGGATCTGTGCTGCTGAACCTGCTGACATGGTTAAGCCAACACCAACCGGAACTGTGTCTCGCAAACCCGTCATACGTTCGGCCGCAGCAACACAAATACGCTGATCGCCCTGGCGTCGATAAAGCTGGGCACTTTCTTTCGTAGCATCACGCAATGCGATCAAAATCGGGTTAGCAATGGCCAGCAACTTGTCTTCGCCAGCAGCGCCGGCTAATTCACCAACGCGCGGGCCAAGCACAAAACGACCATTTAGATCACGAGCGACCAGGCGATGATGCTCGAGCGCAGTTGCTAGTCGATGTGCAGTTGGACGAGCTAACCCCGTTGCGCTCACTAAACCCGCCAAAGATAACGGGCCAGATTCCAAAGCGTCCAGAATGTGGGCAGCTTTATCCAGAACACCCACACCGCTACTAATATCGTCCATGTACTGATATTGCTATCTCGAATAGTGAGATGTCAAAATTAATGCACAACAGGAGGCAGTTATGGGACGCACGTTGGCACAAAAGGTTTGGGACGATCACGTAGTTCGTCGCGCCGAAGGTGAACCAGATTTACTTTATATCGATCTGCATCTAACACATGAAGTTACTAGCCCACAGGCTTTCGATGGTTTGCGCGCAGCAGGTCGTCCAGTACGCCGCAAAGACTTAACAATTGCGACCGAAGATCACAACGTGCCTACAACTGATATCGATAAACCAATTGTCGATCCAATCAGCCGAGCCCAAATTGAAGCACTTCGCATCAACACCAAAGAATTTGGAATTGAAAACTACGAACTTGGCAACAAGGAACAAGGAATTGTTCACATCATCGCGCCACAGTCAGGTTTAACCCAGCCAGGAATGACAATTGTTTGCGGTGATTCTCACACTTCAACTCACGGCGCATTTGGATCAATTGGAATGGGTATCGGTACCAGTGAAGTTGAGCATGTACTTGCAACTCAGACTTTGCCACTAAAGCCTTTCAAGACCATGGCAATCACCGTGAACGGCAAACTTCCAGCGGGCGTAACTTCAAAGGATTTGATTTTGGCAATCATTGCTGAAATTGGAACTGGTGGCGGTCAGGGTTACATCCTTGAATACCGTGGTGAAGCAATTCGCGCATTGTCTATGGAAGGTCGAATGACCATGTGCAACATGAGCATCGAGGCTGGCGCTCGCGCCGGCATGATCGCTCCGGATGAAACCACTTTTGAATACGTAAAGGGACGCGAGCACGCACCTAAGGGTGCTGACTGGGACGCAGCAGTTGCTTACTGGAAAACTCTGCCAACTGATGACGATGCGGTATTTGATCGCGAAGTAATCATTGACGCGACAAAGCTCAGCCCATTTGTGACTTGGGGGACTAACCCAGGTCAGGGAGTTCCACTTTCGGCAAATGTGCCAAGCCCTGATGACTTCACTGACGAGGTGGACAAGAAGGCAACTGAAAAAGCTCTTGAGTACATGGACCTTAAGGCTGGAATGCCAATTCGCGATATCAAAATCGACACGGTCTTTATCGGTTCCTGCACCAACGGACGCATTGAAGACCTACGCGCGGCCGCAGACATCCTTAAGGGTAAGAAAATTGCGGATGGCATGCGCATGATGGTTGTGCCAGGGTCGGTGCGCGTTCGTCTCGAAGCAATGGCCGAAGGCCTGGACAAAGTTTTCCTTGAGGCAGGCGCCGAATGGCGTGAAGCCGGTTGCTCAATGTGTCTTGGTATGAACCCTGACAAATTGACGCCAGGTGAGCGCAGTGCATCAACTTCCAATCGAAACTTCGAAGGTCGTCAAGGTCCTGGTGGACGCACTCACTTAGTTTCACCAGCCGTTGCCGCAGCAACTGCAATCCGCGGCACACTTTCTTCGCCAGCAGATCTTGTAGGGAGTTCAAACTAATGGATAAATTCACAGTACATACCGGCACTGCAGCACCACTTCGTGCCAGCAATGTTGATACCGACCAGATCATTCCAGCGGAATACCTAAAGCGAATCACTCGCCATGGTTTCGAAGATGGTTTGTTTAACTCTTGGCGCAAAGATGCAAACTTCGTTCTAAATCGCCCGGCTTACCAAGGTGTAAGCGTTTTGGTTGCTGGCCCAGATTTTGGAACTGGTTCTAGCCGCGAACATGCTGTTTGGGCGCTTATGGATTACGGCTTCAAAGTTGTGATTTCTTCACGCTTTGCAGACATCTTCCGTGGTAACTCAGGCAAACAAGGCCTATTGACTGCAGTTGTTGATCAAAGCGCAGTAGAACAGCTTTGGAAGATTATTGAAGAAGAGCCAAGCACTGCGGTAACTGTTGACCTAGAAG
>CAIYGJ010000003.1 GCA_903925705.1 uncultured Actinomycetes bacterium
ACGGTTCGGCGTTCAATTGCGATGGTGCACTGTGCTGGGTAACTAGAAAGTTCTTCGCCACCCTTGATGATCGAGGCGTGAACCGATGGTGTTTCCAAATACTTAACGTGTGGCCGTGAGGTTAACTCAGCGGCGTACTTATCTAATGCCACCAAGGCATAACCAGCCTTAGTAATTGCATCGATTCCCAGATCGTGACGAGAACCATGCGCGGCCAAACCATTAATAGTTAAGTCGAACCAAACAAATCCTTTGTGAGCAACAGTCAGACCCAACATGGTTGGTTCAGCAACTACGCCAACATCAGCAGTGAAATGTTTCAAGACTTCCTCTGTTCCGATGTTGCCATGTTCTTCATCAGAAACCGCAGCAACAATTACTTGCCCGGTAATACCTTGTTGCACTGCGCGATGCGCAGCGACCATTTGTCCAGCCAGGCCACCTTTCATATCGAAAGTTCCACGGCCATACACGTTTCCATCTTTACGTACAGCTTTGCAGCCGTCACCGTCGTAACTTGCGATGGTGACGGTGTCGATGTGACCGTTGAGCATAATCTTTTTTGAAGTAGTTGCACCTTTGCTGCACGCAACTATTGATGGCCGTCCTGGTGTTCCTTCGAGGCGCGTAACTTCAAAGTCTCGGTCGGCAAACCACTTACCGATAAAGTCTGCAATCTCTGATTCACCTGGCGCGCCTGGAACCAAAGTGCTGTTAACGGAGTTGATTTCCGTTAGGGCGCACAATAATTCAACAGGATCATCAAGGTTGTAATTAGACATGGTTACTCCTAGTTTCTTGGAATTTACTGCAGAGGGTTAGCGGATCGGCCTTCAGTGCTGAATAACACGATTACGGAATCGTTGGTGATCCCAAGATCATCACGACGTTGTTGTGTGGAAAGCGCTTTACGGACTCCAGACAAAGTTGCAGCCCCGCAAGGTCCGGCATCAACTCCTAGTTCAGCCAGGATCTTGAGATCCAAACGGGTTTCATCGTCAGTGAGAGCGACTGCTGCATCGACACCTGCTTGATGTGTCGGCCAAGAATCTGATGACGGCGTTCCACAGTTCATTCCAGCCATGATCGTGGGCACAGTATCAACACCGGTGAGTTCACCATTTTGCAAAGACTTCAAAACACAAGCGGCGCCAATTGCTTCAACGCTCAGGACAATCGGATTTCGCCCAGGTTGGCTGCGGTAATGCGCCAAGACTGAATGCAGGAATGCGCCAACTCCAACTGGGGCAGCAACTAGATCGGCAGGACCGGATCCAAGTTCCCGCAGCTGGTCATCAGTTTCAACGCAGAGTGTGGTGTAACCCTCGATGATCCAATTCGGGATTTGTTCGTAACCTGGCCAAGACATATCTTGAACGTGGATTGCGTTGTCAAGAGTCGAAGTAATTTCTTTGGCGAGTTCAACGGCTTCGTCGTAGTTGCCATCAATAATCGTGATTTCTGCGCCTTCGCCGGCAATGTTGTTGATTGCCTGTTCGCTGACTCCATCGGGAATTACGATCGCGCATTCCAACCCCAGACGCTTTGCCATGTGGGCCACAGCCCGGCCGTGATTGCCATCAGTTGCGGCAACCAGGGTCGGCTTGTTTTCGGAATCAATTGCGGCTTTGACATCATCGATGTCTGCTGGATTTGCGCCATCAGTTAATGCCTGCGCAACTGCCCAAGCGGCTCCCAAGATTTTGAATGCTGAAAGATTCATGCGAGCAGATTCGTCTTTGATGAAAACTCGTCCCACACCAAGTTGCACAGCGATGGTTGGTAATTCAATTAGTGGCGTGACTGAATAATTCGGCAAGCTCTGATGAAAGCGCGCAACTTCTTTAGCCGGCGCATCGCAAGACCAATTTCGAGCAGCTGGATTTGAATACCAAGTTTTGGAATCAGCAGATTCATTCGTAACAGTCATGGCATTGAGTATTCCATCTTGTAGGTGCGTTGTGATTCGGTGAATATGTGTTGCTTATACGGACATATCGCAGCGGGCAACACGCAGTTACCAAGAATTCATTTAGCATTAAAAACCGCTTAAAATAACGCTTTTTAGCCGGTTTTTTAAAAAAACCCTTATTAATAAACGAATATGACTTGTCAAACGAATAACACCTGTGTAATTTAAGAGGAAGTTCGGTTCGCCGACCACGTAACACAAGGGTTTGTCGCTCGCATCCGGGCAGCAGCAGACTTGTTACGACTAACCAGGAGGTTCCAGGTGAGCGATTTCGCTCTGCTTCCCTTCACTGAAACTGACGATCTGGGTTGGCACGAACGTGCCCTTTGCGCCCAGACCGATCCAGAAGCTTTCTTCCCTGAAAAGGGCGGCTCAACTCGCGAAGCAAAGCGAGTCTGCAGCTCATGCGAAGTAAAGGTCGAATGTCTTGAATACGCACTCGAGAACGACGAGCGCTTTGGTATTTGGGGCGGCCTATCCGAACGTGAGCGTCGTCGCCTAAAGCGTGCGCAAGCCGGGTAATTCCACTTAGTAACTTTTATCGGCTCCAGCCTTCGGGTTGGGGCCGATTGCTTTTTTGGGCAAGCGAGAAATGTTTAACTTCGAATTTCTGGACCCTCATAATTTGGATCAACATCATCGGGGCGAAGCCCAGTAACCAGGCTGACTAGTTCGGCTAAGACATCGCGAACCACGCGCTGCAAAAGTTCCTTCGAGTCAGCTCGCATTTCGATTGGACGCTGATACAAAATAATCGTCGTTGGATTGCCTTGATCAATGCGACCTAGTGGCACATGACCACTGGCAAAAGTGAGGTCACGCTTATTTGGAATTTCTTCTAGCGCGAATTTGATTGAGGTAAGCATGGTTCCCAGGCGAGCGTCAAGATCTTCGACAGCTTCGCGCATCTCTCGGACGAAAAATTGATCAGTTGATTCGTGCGAAGGTGCTGAATGTGGCATGACAGGTCCACGCAAACCGCGGTCATGTCGGTCACGCTTCACGCTCTCTGGCGCTCCAGTTTTCATGTCCTCACACCTAACGGTGTTTTGATACCCATAGCCCAAGACTATGTCGGCTAGTTTGGCGAATGTGGGATCACGTCGTTGTTCTAAGCCATCGTGCAGTAAGCGAGCTGTTGCGACGCTTACCTATGTCTATGCCGACTCCACTGCAGTCCTGGGTCCGCTGGCTACTTTTGCCGAACCGCACTGTTATGACTTGTGCGAAGACCACGCAGCCCGCATGACTGCCCCGCGTGGCTGGGATGTGGTTCGGCTCGCGCCAGATCCTGAAGCACTAAAGCCCAGCGTTGATGACATTGAGGCATTGGCTAATGCCGTGCGAGAAATTGGACGGGTTGAACCAGCCGACGAAATGATCGAAGTTAACCGTCGTGGGCACTTGCGAGTGTTGCGAGATTCAGGTCTAAACCCACAGAATTAATTAGAAAAGGCTTAAGCCCTAAGGGCTTAGCCATTTGCTACTCCTAGACTTATCTAATGCGCGATTTATCAGCCTTAATTAAGGCCTACGACATCCGTGGCGTAGTTCCTGACCAGTGGGGACCAGAGTTAGCGCGCGAAGTTGGCACAGCTTTTGTTGAGGTCCTAGGAATCCGTGCAAGCGATGGTGGCGCCGGTCGCCTTGTGGTTGGCCATGACATGCGACCAACTGGACCAGATTTAGTAGCAGCCTTTATTGATGGCGTTACTGCTGCCGGAGTAGATGTTGTGAACATCGGATTGTGTTCAACTGATGGTTTGTATTTCGCATCAGGCCGGCTAGACATTCCTGGGGCAATGTTTACTGCAAGTCACAATCCAGCTGAATACAACGGCATCAAACTTTGTCGCGCGGGTGCCGCGCCCGTTGGGCAAGATTCTGGACTTTCGAAAATCCGCGAGATGTTGGAAAGTGAAAACTTGCCAAGTTATGACGGTCCGTACGGTTCAGCATCATCGCAAGATATGTTGGCGGCATACGCCCAATATTTACGCGAACTTGTTCCGCTAGATAAATCTCGCGAACTCAAAGTTGTTATCGATACGGGCAATGGCATGGGTGGATTTACTGTGCCGGCAGTTTTAGGTGATGAAATCTTGCCAGCTCTGCCACTTGAAATCGATGCCATGTATTTCGAACTAGATGGCACTTTCCCAAATCACGAAGCCAATCCAATCGATCCAGAGAATTTGCGCGACTTACAAAAGCGAGTGCTCGAAGTTGGGGCTGACATCGGTTTGGCATTTGATGGCGATGCGGATCGTTGCTTCGTCGTTGATGAAAAGGGCGGAATCGTAGATCCATCAACATTGACAGCCTTGATTGCCACTCGAGAGTTAGCAAAAGTGCCAGGTGCAACAATTATTCACAACTTAATAACGTCACGCGCGGTTCCAGAAATTGTGATTGAAAACGGTGGCACTGCAGTTCGAACTCGCGTAGGTCATTCGTTCATCAAGGCGACCATGGCTGAGACCGGTGCGATATTTGGTGGCGAACATTCTGGACATTTTTATTTCCGAGATTTCTGGAAAGCTGACTCAGGCATGTTGGCTGCAATGCACGCCTTGGCTGCATTGGGCGAAACATCTGAGTCGACAACTTTGAGTGAGTTACTCAAGCCTTACCTGCGCTATGTGATGAGCGGTGAAATCAACACCAAAGTTTCTGATGCAAAATCTGTGATCGCGCGTATTAAAGAAACAGCTATTAAGCAAGGTAGTGAAATTGATGAACTCGATGGCCTGACAGTTTCCGGCGATGGCTGGTGGTTCAATGTCCGTTCCAGTAATACCGAGCCACTGCTTCGGTTGAATGTCGAAGCCAAGGATTTTCAAAACATGGAAATGGTTCGGGACTCAGTCTTAGCAATGATGGTCGGGTAGTCTGTAGTTCATGATTGACGACTTGTTGTTGGATGACATCGCAGGCATGAGTGCCTTAGATGCCAGCGATATGTTGCCGGCCGTTGCCAGTTCAGGCGCGCAAATGCGCGAAACTGTAGCAACGATCAATCGATCAGATCTAGCCCAGATTGCCAAAGGCGACCAACCTCGAAATATTGTTTTTTCAGGTTTGGGCGGTTCAGGTGTTGGCGGACAAGTTATGCGAGCCGTTCTAGGCCAGTCGGCGCCGGTACCAATTCTCTTGGAACAAACTCACAGTTTGCCAGGGTGGGTAGGACCAATGGACGTTGTTATTGGCGTTTCTTGCTCGGGCTCAACCGAAGAAACATTGAGCATGACTGCCGAAGCTGGTCGTCGCGGTGCTCGGGTTATCACAATCGGCGCTGGTGGCAGCGACTTAGAAAAACTTTCAGAGTCAATCAGTGGCGCAGTTCATTTTGCAATCGATGCCAAGGGACGTAGCCCGCGAGCATCACTTTGGACTCACGCAACGCCATTACTGATGGTGGCAAATGCCCTTGGCATCGCCCACATCGACGAAAAAGAATTTGATATCGCAGCTGACTTAATGGATGAGTTAAGCGTGGCAAATGGTCCCTCAGTTCCATTAGGTGAAAACCCTGCCAAAGCTCTTGCACTTTCCTGCACGGAATCACTTCCAATGGTTTGGGGTACCGGAATGATTGGAGCCACTGCTGCTGGCAGATTCATGGCTCAGTTAGCCGAGAACGCAAAGATTCCCTCATCACATGGCGAACTTCCAGAAGTTGGCCACAACCAAATTGTCACTTTCGATGGCGTACTTGCTGGCGCCGCTCCTGCGCGCGACATCTTCCGTGACGATGAGGGCATGATCGATCGCCGCACACATTTGTATATCTTGCGCGATACGAACGAACATCCTGCTGTCGAAAAACGAATTGGCATCGTAAGCCAAATCGCTGCGGATCGAAATGTTCCCGTGACTTTGATTCAAGCTCGTGACGGTCATCCTATTAGTCGTTTGGCTTCGCTTATTATTCCTACTGACTGGGCCAGTGTTTATGCAGGTCTAGCCTTAGGTATTGATCCATCACAGATCAGCACCATCAACCAGCTCAAAGCTGGCTTAGCAAACTAGTTAATTTACTAATTTAAGGAATCGCAAATGAGTACCGAAGGTGGTACCAAAGCAGTAATTGCTGCATTGCTGGCAAACACCGGAATTGCAATTAGTAAGTTCATTGCCTTTGCAATTACTGGTTCGACATCGATGTTGTCTGAAGCTATCCACTCAGTTGCGGATTCCTTGAATCAAGTTTTGTTATTAATCGGTGGAAATCGATCACGCCGTGCTGCTGATGATCATTATCAATTTGGCTATGGCCGGGTTCGTTACATCTATGGATTCATGGTGGCGATTGTGCTGTTTATGGTCGGTGGTATCTATTCACTTTATGAGGGCTGGCACAAATGGAGTCACCCAGAACCAGTAACTGACTATTGGGTCGCAATTGGCGTTTTAACTATCGCCATAGTTTTAGAAACACTTTCTTTTCGCACTGCGATTGTCGAAGCCAATAAAGTTCGTGGAGAACGTTCGTTTGCAAAATTTGTTAGGGATGCTCGTCAGCCCGAGTTACCAGTGATTTTGCTGGAAGACTTTGGCGCACTAATTGGTTTGGTATTTGCACTAATTGGTGTTGGCGCCGCTGTTGTTACCGGCGATGGTCGATGGGATGGCATGGGTGCCATGGCCATTGGTTCGCTGCTAATTGTGATCGCGGTAATTTTGGTGCGCGAGATGGCGGGCATGTTGATTGGTGAAGGCGCACTTCCCGAAGAATATGCCGCCGTCAAGACCGCTCTCGAATCAGCACCACTCGTTGAACGCGTGATTCATTTGCGGACTTTGCATGTTGGCCCTGACGCACTTTTGGTTGGTGCCAAGATCGCGATCACGCAATCCCAAACCGCAGAAGATATTGCCAGAGGAATCGATGAAGCCGAGCGCTTGTTGCGAATTGCAGTACCAAGTGCGCAATACGTCTTCCTAGAGCCAGATTTTGATAAAGGTAAGTAACCTAAAAACCCAGTAGCACTAGCCAGTTCGGCTAAAACCAAAGGGCTATGACACAATAGAGGTACCGCTAGCCATCGAAGCCTCGTGACGTTGCGGACACACAGTCCTAGATTACAAAACTTTTTCACGAGGAGTACCACCATGGCCTTAGGCCCAAATGACTTTAAAGTTGCCGACATTTCGCTTGCCGAATATGGTCGCAATGAAATCCGCTTAGCCGAAAACGAAATGCCAGGCCTGATGGCTATGCGTTCTGAATTCGGAGCTTCCAAGCCACTGAAGGGCGCCCGCATTATGGGTTCCCTGCACATGACAATCCAGACCGCTGTCTTGATCGAGACTTTGGTAGAACTTGGCGCTGATGTGCGCTGGGTATCTTGCAACATCTTCTCAACTCAGGATCACGCCGCCGCAGCTGTTGTAGTTGGACCAAATGGAACCATTGATGCACCAACTGGCGTTCCGGTTTACGCATGGAAAGAAGAGAGCCTAGAAGAGTACTGGTGGTGCACTGAACAGGCACTTCGTTGGCCAGGACAAACCGGACCAAACATGATCCTTGATGACGGTGGCGACGCCACGATGTTGATCCACAAGGGAACTGAATTTGAAAAGGCTGGCTTTGTTCCAGATCCAGCTGGCGCAGATTCCGAAGAATACGGCGTCGTACTTTCACTATTGCAGCGTTCACTTGGCGAAGATCCAAAGCGTTGGACCACTGTTGGTTCCGAAATCATGGGTGTCACCGAAGAAACGACAACTGGCGTGCTTCGTTTGTATGACATGTTCCGCGAAGGAACGCTTATGTTCCCAGCAATCAACGTCAATGACTCAGTCACAAAGTCCAAGTTCGATAACAAGTACGGCACTCGCCATAGCTTGATCGATGGAATCAACCGTGCAACTGACACCCTTATGGGTGGCAAGGTTGCAGTTGTTGCAGGTTACGGCGACGTCGGTAAGGGATCCGCGGAATCACTACGTGGACAAGGCGCGCGCGTAATTGTTACCGAAATTGATCCGATCTGTGCACTTCAAGCAGCCATGGATGGTTACCAAGTTCTGCCAATCGAAGACGTTATCGATTCCGCAGACATCTTCATTACCGCAACTGGCAACAAAGATGTCATCAGCGTCGAGCACATGTCCCAGATGAAGCACCAAGCAATTGTTGGCAACATCGGTCACTTCGATAACGAAATCGACATTGCCGGTTTACAGCAGTACCCAGGCATCAAGCGTCGTAACATCAAGCCACAGGTTGATGAATGGATCTTCCCAGACGGTCACAGCATCATCATGTTGTCCGAAGGTCGATTACTGAACCTTGGAAATGCAACTGGGCACCCATCGTTTGTAATGAGCAACTCATTCACAAACCAGGTATTGGCTCAGATTGAATTGTTCACAAAGATTGATGAATACGAATTGGGCGTTCACGTTCTGCCTAAGCACCTAGACGAAAAGGTGGCACGTTTGCACCTTGACGCACTTGGTGTGAAGTTGACCGAACTATCCAAGACCCAGGCTGATTACCTCGGCGTGGATGTCAACGGTCCCTACAAGTCAGACCTATACCGTTACTAGGAATGAATCCTTTAAC
>CAIYGJ010000004.1 GCA_903925705.1 uncultured Actinomycetes bacterium
ATTAGATCCTCGGCACCCGCGGAGAGAAAAGCATCGATGTCGTCGATGTCAGAGTCTCTTGGAAGTAGGTCAGGGTGAGACCACAGAGCATCACGGGCAGCAATGCCTTGGGTATCAGCCAGACGTTGCCATAAGGCAGCCGCTTCTCGCATCCGACGCGGACGCATTTCAAGTCCGATCAATCCGCCAAAAACTTTCTCGGCAGGCCCACCGGCTGCTCGGCGTCGCCTAAACACTTCCTCAAGTGCCCCAGCCGATTGCAGGCGAGAGCCAGCGGCTTGAGTAACCACGACAGTGACCCAACCTTCAATCAGGGCCAACAGCAGCTCTATGCGGGTTAGGGCTGCAACTTGTTCGGGGGTTTGGGTTGGCTCGAATAGCGAGGAGGTCATCATGCTGTTGATGCTGTCGGGGTTGGTTGGATCAATTTGAGTCATGGCTTCTTCGATTGCGCTGGTGTCGATTCTGACTCCGCGGGCGTAGTCAGAAATAGCGGCCATCAGTTGGGACTGAATCCAAGGTGCGGCATTAAATAACCTTTGATGGGCAAGTTCTCGTAGCGTTAGGTAAAGTCGCGCATCGGATTCATCAATTGATAAACCTTTTATAAATTCATTGGCGTTGGAAATTACTAACCCGGGTTTACCGGATGCATTCAAGGGGATACCAACGTCTGAGTTACTCAAGACTTCAGTAGTCATTTGTCCCAGGGCTTGACCAAATTGCGTGCCAAACATTGTGGCTCCCATGGACTTTGCCATAGCCATAAGCGGACCTGTGATTGATGCAAATTCAGGTGAGGCCAAAGTCTCTCGAAGGTTAGCCGCCACTTCATCAGGCAGACTTGAAAGCAGTTCATCAGGAATGTTGATAGTTCCCGCATCGTTACCTGATGGCAGCATTCCAGTCATGACGCCTGCCATTGCGTCTGCAACGGGTTGCACTACAACTTTCCAGGAATCAAAAGTGGACGCTAGCCATTGCGTTCGAGTTACTCCGTTAATTGTGTGGCCAGCACTTGGAATAGTGGTGGCATCGTTTAGCCATAAATCAGCTAAGTCGGCAGCGTCGCGCAGTTTTTCGATATCAGCTTCATCGATCTGTGGATCGCCAGCTTTTTTCAATTCCTGATCGGAAGCCGTGTGCGCACTCGTCCAGTTAACAGAGCCACCTGATGGATCGCCACCATTTCGTAACATGCGACCCATGTTTTCGAGCATGTCGGCTAACTCGTTGTTATCGTCGCCACCCGGGGCGAATCCAAAAGGAATACTCATAACGCCTACTTTTCTGGTCTCACGTAGTTTTAAGGTTATGCCCAAGTCACGTTTTCGTTAATCATTTTTGCTACTGCTGTAGGCGAACATAATTGTGTTTGTTTTCACGTACGCTGTAATCCTTAAGGTTTTTGACTACACAGGTGGGCGGGCTAATGCGGTTTCGGTTTAAGCCAACTCTGACTTGGACTTTGCTGATTTTGCTCACTGCTGCAATGTTTATTCCGGTTCCATATGTGATGACTTCTCCGGGCCCGGTATTCAACACCATTGGTGAAGTTGATGACATTGAATTGATTTCAATTACTGGCACTCAGACGTATCCAACTGCGGGCGAACTTGATATGACCACCGTCAGCGAATACGGGGGACCACAACAAGGCTTAGATATGTTCCAGGCAATCTGGGGTTGGATTAGTCCAGATCGACGAGTGGTGCCGCGAGAATCGATTTATCCAGAAGGTGAAACTGAAGAAGAGAACAACGCAAGAAGTGTTGAGGCATTTAGCACTTCGCAAAGTTATGCAATCGCAGCAGCAATGGATTATTTAGACCAGCCAATAAATGAAAAAGTCATTATTACAAGCGTGGGGCTTGGCACTCCCGCACAAGACAATCTTCGAGCTGGCGATGAAATTCTTGCGGTAGACGGAGTTTCAATGAAAACTCCTGATCAAGTTGTTGATGCCGTGCGATCAAAACCGATTGGGACCGACTTAACTTTCTCTGTTGTTCGTAGTGATTCAAAGCTTGAGGTAGTTGTCACTTCAAGTACTCGAAAAGATGATCCGGCAACCGAGCAAGATGAAGCAACCATTCCGTATATCGGAATTGGAATTGATATTAGTTACTCTGCTGAGTTTGATATTGAATTCGGTGTCACGGGCGTTGGTGGGCCAAGTGCCGGCACGATGTTTGCAATCGGGATCATCGATAAGTTAACACCTGGCGAATTGACCCAAGGAAAGATTATTGCTGGTACCGGCACTATCGATCCCGATGGAAACGTTGGTGAAATTGGTGGCATCCAACAGAAGCTAATTGGCGCTCGTGATGCTGGTGCAGTGCTATTTCTTGCGCCACAGGACAACTGTAAAGATGTCGTAGACCACATCCCGAATGGACTAACGGTGGCTGCAGTTGCAACACTGGACGAGGCAATGGCAGCGATTGATGCTTTTAACAACGGGGCTAAAGTCAAAGCCTGTAGCTGAATCAAATTACCTTACTTACCAAAATAAAAGTTGCGGTCAGAGAGACAAAAATAGCAAATGCTTTTTGCAAAGTTCGAGGGTTAAGTTTTTGAGCAAGCGGAGCTGCGAGGAATGAAGAAACTATCGCAGCGAGAGTAAATGCCGCGATTGGTGCAATAGGAACTTCATCCCAATATTGAAAGCGCATCAAGAATGCGATTGCGGATGTGCTGGAAATCGCAACGAGTGATGTGCCTGCTGCAGTTTTTGTTGGCACTTTAAGTATCAAGACCAATGCGGGAACAATGAGGAATCCACCACCAACACCCAACAACCCAGTCAGTAACCCAATGGCTGATGCGACCAAGAAAACTAAAAACCATTGAGACCTGGGACTTGAGTCAGATTCGATTACTGGACCACGCCACATTGCGAAAGCTGATCCAAACATTAGGACAGCAAAAAGC
Source organism: uncultured Actinomycetes bacterium (assembly GCA_903925705.1). GTDB lineage: Bacteria > Actinomycetota > Actinomycetes > S36-B12 > UBA5976 > UBA5976. Next base: position 2,938 of record CAIYGJ010000004.1, read on the forward strand.
GTAATCTGTGCGGAAACCGGAATGACGCTGACGAGTTGGGTACCAACATAAGTTCCTAAAACTCCGAGTGCAGAAAATGTTATACCGAGACGGACGTCAACTGTTTTGGTTTTTAGCCGCGGAATGAATCCAGCAACTGCGGCTGACCCAACGATGACAAGTGAGGACGTAGTTGCAGCAACAGTCGACAAACCTATGACTGCAATTAGCCCAGGAACGGCAAGAATTGCACCGCCTGCACCAATGGTTCCGAGAACTAGTCCAATCAAAATGCCAAGGATTATTCCTTCAATTAGCATCATGAATTAAGCGACTTCTGGATTTCCGTTATCGCTAACCATGGCTAATCCTGCTTCATTCCAAGCTTTCATTCCACCTGTCATATTGAAAACATTGTCCATCTGAGCAGCTACTGCATCCGCTACTTGACCCGATCGAGTCCCAGATCGGCAAATAAAAATCAATGGCTTGTCAGTTGGTAGCGCATTGATATCGAAAGCGCTCATTGGGTTCCAGGAAACATTTTCAGCATGACCCGCTTCCCACTCATGAGACTCTCTAACATCAACGCCAATCGCACGACCGCTAGCAATTTCGGCAAATGCGACTTGCGGAGTTATGTCCTGCATTTTTTAGTTCCTTACGCTTTCGCAGTTACATCTGACGGAGAAACCGGGCTGGAATCCAGGTGTCCCGTAACAATGTTTAATCCATCAACCGATAAGCAAGCATCGTATGGTTCGTTAATCAAGACTGCGGTTCGCTTGGAGTCCTCGATGATTCCAAGGGCTGCAGCAGCGCGGTAAGCGCCTGCACAGTGAACCCAAATTTCGCCATTAGTAGGCAATTCGTTTACCCGACCTTCAAGTTCATGAAGTGGAATGTGAAGTGAAGGTTCAATATGTGAAGCTTCGCGCTCACTTGCGCGACGCACATCAAGGACATGTACACCAGGTGTTCCGATAACGGCTGGAACGTCCTTGAAGCTAACCGCGCGAGTGGATTTGGATTCACCGAACTCTGCAACGTCACCAACAAACGAACCAGTTGGTCGATCGATTCCAATACGAACTAATTCGCGCTGAGCCTCTGCAATGTCAGATGGCTTGTCGGACATTAGAACCAGTTGCTTTTCGTATGGGAACATCCAGCCAAGGTAGGTAGCCATAGAACCATCGATTCCAAAAGACATAGTTCCTGGAACGTGTGCGGCAGCCCATGCACTTCTGGTGCGAAGATCAACGATCCAAGCTCCAGCCTTCATAGCCTTCATTACTTCTTCTGTCGACATACGAGCCAACTCAGAAAGATCAATCGGTCCTGGGCCGGCATGATTCGCTGGACCCATGTGCTTGTAATAAGACGGGAAAACATCTATACCAGCAAGAGTCTGAACTATGTAGGCTTCCTTCTCAAGAAGAAGCGCTGGGTTAGTTTTCTTTTCTTCAGCAATCGTCGAAGAGTCACCACTAGTTGCAGTTGCGGCACAGAACGATCCGAAGCCGTGTGTTGGATGAATATTTACGCCATCTTCGAGCATTTCAGCCAAGCGGTTTAGGGAACCGTGTTGCAGTCCTGCAAGTTCGCGAGCTTTATCCATGCCAAGCAAGTCCGGACGACCAGTTGAACCATGCAGCATCGAACCACCAGTGAATACGCCATGAGCCTTTTGTGCACCATCTAGAAGTGCAAATGACATGTGGGTAAAGGTATGACCTGGGGTATGGATTGCCTGCACTGCGAAATCGCCGATTGCTTCGATTTGCTTGTCGGCAACTGTTACGCGCTCGAAGGTAACGGGATCCATTTCGCTAACGATGTACTTTGCTCCGTGCACTTGTGCCAGGACAAGGCCACCGGAAACGTAGTCGTTATGCATGTGGGTTTCAACAACGCCACCCAAAGTTAGACCTTCACGATCCAGAATTGCCTGCACGCGATCAATGTCTCGCTGCGGATCAACGGCGAGCGCAGTCTTGCCATCATGTGCGATATAAGAGCGGTCGCCCAGGGTTGGCGTATCTAGATTGATAACAGTTGGTGTCATGATTCCTCCACTTGGTATCCTAAGTGTATACCCTAGGGGGTATCTAGTTTTTGACATCCCACCAAATTGTGGCCAAGTCACGAAATGCCGAAGGCTCTTGGGATTCTAAGAATTCTCGGATCTCGGAGTCACTGCTGCTATCGAGGCATAGTCGAATTCGAAGAAACCTTACGTCATCTTCGATATCGATAGGCCTTAACTTCGGCCCTTGCCACAGTTCGAGATTGGCATTGATTCCCATTTGCTTGAGAACTTCAATTAGGTCCTGTGGTGTTGGGTTTACTGGGCGGTCAAGATCCCAAAATTTCTTCCAGGCTTTTCGCATAGTTGAAAGCGGATGCTGTTGGGGTAGCTCGATAACTACCCGCTTTGTGGCATGTGAATCTAGAGCCTTGAGAAAGGGTTCAATTCGAGCAACGTTGTAAGCCACGTGGTGACAAGTAACGACATCTGCATTAGGTGTCTGGGGGGAAACGTCTGGCCAGTCTCCGGGGACTTCTTGATGGGCTAAGCCCTTTTTGGCTGCAGATTCAGCAAACATCACGAGCATCTCATCTTGATGATCAACACCAATTACGGTTCCGGCAGGTGGAGCAATCGCAAAAGCTGCCATGCCACCGCCACAACCAATGTCCAGAACACTTCCTCCGACAGGCATGGCTTCCCGAGCTCGTCGGTGTGACGGACTATCTGGAATATCTGCAGGCAAAGCAAACATTGTTGGGGGATGGATCCATGGAGACTCGGGCGCCTGAGAAATGATGTTTTCAGGAATAGCCCACTGGCTTAAATCGGCTGCCCATTTTTCTGCTGCATTTTTCAAATCTATCTCCAAAATTTCGACTGGCATCCCCAGTGGATTTAAGTATACCCCTAGGGGTATGCTATGGTCGTCTAAGACAAGACTAAAGGAGTTCCAAATGAAGAAGGTCGTGGCGTTGACTGTTGCGGCGATTGCAGTAGTTGGTTTTTTAGCTGGATGTTCGAGTAGCAATGATGCTATTAAGAAAATTGACCCGGTTGCATTCAATGATGTTGTTACACAGCCAGGTGTGATTGTTCTTGACGTTCGCACTCCTGAAGAATTTAAGACTGGACATTTGGTGAATGCAATAAATATAAATCTTGAAGGATCAGATTTTGCAAGTGAAGTTTCGAAGCTTGATAAGAATTCCACGGTCGCTGTTTATTGTCGAAGTGGAAACCGCTCGGGTATTGCCACTAAACAAATGGCAGAACTTGGCTTCACGGACATGTATGACATGCAGGGTGGCATTGTTGAATGGCAAGCAGCCGGCGGACAAGTAGTTAACTAAAAATTAGAAATCAATCAAACAAATATAAGAAGGAAAATATGTGTAGTCGAGTTAATTGCCGTAAGTGCGGAAAAGTTACATACAGCGGCTGTGGCCAACACTTAGATACGGTGTTCGCTGGAGTTCCAATGAGCAAACGTTGCGATTGTGCTTCGAAGAAAAAGGAAGCATCTGCTTCTGGCGAAAAATCATCATTCTTTGCAAAGTTACTAGGACGCTAATGATCCCGTCTTGCTTAACAGCAGTATTGTTGTGGCCCGCTAAAAGGTGGGTTACAGCTATTGCAGTGGCAATCGCAACATTCTTTTTAATTGGAATCCCAACTGCCGTAATTGCTAACCCAGTATTTGGAAGAGCCATCGGAGTTACAGCCTGGTCAATGCCAGTTCTCGTTGCGACCTCTGTTTTGTCGGGAATGCTCTTTGCCACTTACGTTCGAATGGATGCCGCAATAACCGATGAGACTTCTGCAAAAGTTGGATCAGTTGGTGGATTCCTCGCGTACCTTGCTGTTGGCTGCCCCGTATGCAACAAAATAGCCTTAATTGCACTTGGCTCAACTGGAGCGATTCAATACTTTGCACCAGTTCAGCCATATCTTGGCGCCGCCGGAGTTTTGCTCCTTATGTATGCGCTTCGCAAACGATTGGTAAATGAAGCGCAATGCAGTTTGCCAAAACCAAAAAAAATTAAAGAACAACCTCAACTAGATGAAGTAAACCGATAAGGAAATTGCGATGGCGACAATTGAATTAACAAAAGAGAATTTTGAAGCAACAGTTACTGGATCAGGCATCGTGCTTGTTGACTTTTGGGCCGAATGGTGCGGGCCATGCCGAATGTTTGGGCCGGTATTTGAAGCCGCCTCAACTGAACGCGAACACATCAAGTTCGGCAAAGTAGATACGGAAGCACAGCGCGAGATCGCTGCTGCTGCAAACATAACTTCAATTCCGACTCTTATGGCATTCCGCGATGGAATCTTGGTTTTCAGCCAACCAGGCGCACTACCCGCTCCAGCATTCAACGAATTGCTCGATGCAGTAGAAGCTCTGGATATGGAAGAAGTTCGCAGCGAAATTGTGAAACAGCAGACTCAGGCCAGTAACGCTTAAACTAATTACACCCAAAGGAATCGAGGATAGAGATGCAAGAAATCTCTGCTGTTGAATTAATGGCAATCTACAAAGGTGTATCAATCGTGGACGTTCGCGAAATGGACGAATACGTTGACGGTCATGTCCCAGGCGCTAAGCACATTCCACTGTCTACGATTCCAGTTCGTAATAACGAGATCGACAAGAGTGTTAAGCATTACGTCATTTGCGAAGCAGGTGGCCGATCAGCTCAGGCTTGCGCGTTCTTGGAGCAACAAGGATTCGATGTTGTAAACATCGCTGGTGGTACGGGCTCGTGGCGAATGATGGGCGCACCTCTAAATGCGGGGGAGCAAGCATGAGTGTCGCAAAGAAACCAACTCATGTTGTTGAAGATGAACTTGCACTTGATGATTTTGTTAAGCGCATTCGTCGTGCTGAAGGTCAAATTGGTGGAATCTTGCGCATGGTTGAAGACGGTCGCTCCTGTGAGGACATCGTCAACCAATTGGCAGCGGTTTCAAAAGCTATCGATAAAGCAGCATTCAGCTTGATTTCTGCAGGACTTAAAGAGTGTTTAACTGATGGCAAGAAAAACCATGAAGAAGTTTCTGCACAGTTGCAAAAACTTTTCCTAACAATGGCCTAATCTGCAAAAGTTGATGCCAAAGCATCATTAAGTCGGGCAACTAGGTTTGGTGCAACTGCAACAGCATCGGCCGAATCATGAGTTCGATATCGCAAAGCGTTTAAGTTTTGACCGCTACGCAAAACTGCACTGACAATTCTCACATCACGGCGCTCTGGGTGATCAGATGCTGCTTGCACTAGCGCTGAGTCATCTGTGGCGGGTAAGTCTGATTCAGCCGATGGTGGCAAAACGATTCGCTCCAAAGCGACTATTGCTCCAGCTACATCCTCGGGCCAAGCAATTGTCCCCAAGAGCTCATCAAGTTCTAAGGTGTCTTCAATCTCTTGCTCAACTGAAGTTAGGGGCATTTCAGCACTTATTCCGAGTTCGTCAGCCAATTCTGGGTTTGCCGAAAGCAAGCTCGCGGTTGGTACGAGTGCGAACAGTCGAACCGGTTGATCCCAGCCCGCGCTGGCCACGTGATCTTCGACTTCCCGAATTAAGGGCTCTAGGTTTGAGGCAAAATCCATAGGGTAAGTCTGTCGTATCTGGTTCGTGATATTTCAACGTAAGGTATTAAAGTGAGCATAAATTTAGAACGTCCTCGTCGTAGCCCTCTTGGAATAACCCTTTCGGTTCTAGTTGGCCTCTTTGTCGCATTTTCGTTTTTCGCTGGCTTTTACACCGACTGGCAGTGGTTCAAGTCCGTTGGACAAACAGATGTTTACACCCAGCAAATAAAAATCAGAGCGATCCTGTTCTTTGGGCTATCAGTTCTGACTGCGCTTAGCATTTGGGGCGCAGCCACCGTGGCGCATCGTTCCCGCCCAATTAACTTGCCAGCAACTCCCGAGGAATTCGCGCTTCAGAAGTATCGGGAGAGTTTAGATCCGTTCCGTCGTATCGTCTTCATCGCAGGTCCAATTTTATTTGGTGTTTTAACCGGATTGTCCGCTTCAAGTCAATGGAAAACTTTTATGCTTTGGCGAAATTCCACACCATTTGGTCAGACTGATCAACAATTTGGAAAAGACATTTCATTTTATGCTTTTGAACTTCCATTCCTTAGATTCTTCCTAGGATTTGGATTCACGATTCTAATTGTCTCGTTAATAGTCAATGTCGTAGTGCACTACATCTATGGTGGCCTGCGCACAAATATTTCGCAGTCAACGGACTCAGCTCGCCGCCACCTAATGTTTTTCTTAGGCACGTTAACACTTTTAAAGGCAGGCGCTTATTCCATCGACAAGTTCTCGCTGGCAACAAAATCTGATGCACTGATAACGGGTCTTAAATACACAGATGTTAATGCGGTAGTACCCGCGAAAACAATTTTGACTTACATCGCGCTCGCTACTTCGATTCTTTTCTTTATCGCAATTTTTAGAAAAGGTTGGTCGCTACCGTTTATCGCCTTTGGCGCAATGCTAGGTGCCTCTTTTGTTATTGGCGGGTTATATCCAGCTTTCGTGCAGCAATTCCAAGTTAAACCATCTGAGTTACAGCGCGAGGCACCGTACATTCAACGAAATATTGATTCAACTTTGGCTTCTTACGGGCTTGAAGACGTCAAGTTTTCGGAATACGCAGCCATCGATAACCCATCACAGGCTTCGTTAGCGAAAGATGCCGGAACACTTTCAAACATCCGATTACTTGACCCAGCGCTTAACTCTCCAACATTTAGTCAGCTTCAGCAGATTCGCGGTTTCTATGCGTTTCCCGAAACACTTGACGTTGATCGCTACGCAATCGATGGTGTAAAACGCGGAACTGTTATTGCCGTTCGTGAAGTAAACATGGAAGGCGTCGCTGAAGACCAGCGAAATTGGTTCAACGACCACATGGTATTTACCCACGGTTACGGTGTCGTTGCTGCGTATGAAAATACCTCTGAAGCAGACGGCGCTCCTAAGTTTGCCGAAAGCAACATTCCACCATCGGGCAAGCTAGATATTGATCAGCCGCGGGTTTATTTCGGCGAACAATCCCCGGCTTATTCAATTGTTGGCAGTGATGGCAGCCAGCCACCATTGGAACTTGATTTCCCGGATGACAAGAGTGCAAACGGGCAAACCAACAATACATATACAGGTTCCGGTGGCGTTCCAATTGGAAACATGATTCAGCGGGCAATCTTTGCATTGAATTACCAAGAAACTAACATCTTGCTTTCAAATCAAATTGGACCAGATTCAAAAATTCTTTATGATCGCGATCCAAAGACTCGTGTTGCAAAAGTTGCTCCTTGGTTAACTCTTGATGGCGACCCTTACCCTGCCGTTGTGGATGGCAAGGTGCAATGGATCATTGACGGATACACAACCACAAATGAATTCCCGTATGCTGCTCGGATTTCTCTACGAGATGCTACGGCTGATTCTGTAAATACTCGATCGGAGACCATTCCGCTTAGTGCCGGAAACATCACTTACATTCGCAATGCAGTTAAAGCGACTGTGGATGCTTATGACGGAACAGTAAATATCTACACCTGGGATGAAAAAGACCCAATCCTAAAAACTTGGAGTAAAGCATTCCCTGGAGTAGTTCAGCCTAAGTCTGCGATTCCGGCTGGAGTCTTGGACCACATCCGTTATCCAGAAGATATGTTCAAGGTTCAGCGCGATGTTTTGGCCAAGTACCACGTTGGAGACCCACAAGCTTTTTACTCAGGTCAGGATTTCTGGATTGTTCCAGAAGATCCAACTAAGCCAACAATTGGTCAAGCTCAGCCGCCGTATTACTTAACGTTGCAGATGCCCGATCAAAAAGCACCAACGTTTTCGTTAACGACAACTTACGCGCCAACCAAGCGTCAGACTTTGGCTGCATTCATGTCAGTAAACTCAGATAACGGCGATGACTACGGAACAATTCGAGTTTTGCAACTTCCAAGAAACACGACAATTCCTGGACCGCGTCAGGTGCAGAACAACTTCGAATCTGATCCAGAAGTTGCCAAGCAACTTTCGTTGCTTCGAACTGGTGGTTCAGACGTAGAGCTAGGTAACTTGCTTTCCTTGCCAGTTGGCGGCGGCCTACTTTACTTCGAGCCGGTCTATGTTCGAGCTTCACAGGGCGGCGGCTATCCGTTACTTCGAAAGGTGCTTGTATCGTTTGGATCCAAGGTTGCCTTCGAAGACAATTTGGAAACTGCCTTGAAAAAGGTTTTCACCGGGCAAACCACAATTCCAGTTGACCCCGCTGATCCAGCCGCACCGGAAGCGCCAGCGACCACCCCAGAGCAAGATCTGGCAAAGGCAATTTTGGATGCCAATAAGGCCTACAGCGACGGAGTAGCAGCGCTGGCTGCTGGAGACTTCGCAACGTATGGCTTAGCGCAGGATCGACTCTCTGAGGCACTACAGCGGGCCACAACCGCAGGCAGTCAGATTGCGGGAGAGAGTCTGGCAGTAACGCCAACTCCATCTCCAGTTGCAACTCCGGCACCATCTCCAACTCAATAACCAAGTTAGCGATTTGGTTGGGCTGGAATCCTCGCGTATCCTTGAAAAACCGCCGCGGGGTGGCGCAGCTCGGTAGCTCGCTGGGCTCATAACCCAGAGGTCACAGGTTCACATCCTGTCCCCGCTACTAAAAAGAAAAGACACCTTCGGGTGTCTTTTCTTTTTATCTGCGGCTCATGGATTTGAGGAGGAACAATTCACGTCAAGTGAATTGTGACGGAGTCCTGTCCCCGCTACTAACCAAAAATGAGAG
>CAIYGJ010000005.1 GCA_903925705.1 uncultured Actinomycetes bacterium
ACAAAACAAATATCGTGACTATCTGGTTTTTGCGCAACAGCTAAGCCACGTGCTTCGGCTTCTTTGCGAATATCAACTTTCTCGGTATCGCCTAGTGGAAAAATCGCACCATCTATTTGTTCGCGAGTTAATACTGCCAATACATACGACTGATCTTTTGAGTGATCAACTGCTCGATGAAGTGTTTTACCATTTTCAGATTCGCGGGTATTTGCATAGTGCCCAGTTACAACACCATCGAAACCCATTGCGCGCGCACGATCTAGAACGGCGGCAAATTTAATTTTCTCGTTACAACGTAAACATGGATTTGGTGTTCGGCCGGCTGAATATTCAGATAAGAAATTTTCAACTACGCCATCATGAAACTCTTGCGCCATATCCCAGATGTAGAACGGAATTCCGATTACATCAGCAGCGCGACGTGCATCATGTGAATCTTCAATGGTGCAACAACCGCGCGCACCTGAACGATATTTCTGTGGGTTTGCAGCTAGCGCTAAATGCACGCCGATTACATCGTGCCCGGCTTCGACTGCACGGGCAGCAGCTACTGCCGAATCAACGCCACCGCTCATGGCTGCAATTAGCTTCAAGATGCCACCGCCGCTCTCCCGCGCTGAATTACACCGGGTAGCACTGACAATACATAATCAACCTCTATTGCCGTATTACTTGGCCCGAACGAGAAACGTAGCGAAGATTGCGCAGAAATATCATCATGTCCCATCGCCATCAAAACATGACTTGGGCGATGCACGCCGGCGCTACATGCTGACCCAGTTGAACAAGAGACTTTCTCGCTATCTAATAGCAATAACAAGGTATCGCTTTCAGTGCGCGGAAAAGTGATATTTACAATGCCAGGTAAACGTTCGGCATCAGCTCCGTTTATGAACGCTTCCGGAATTTCAGCGACCACTCGTTGAGCAAAATCATCACGCAACTTGGTAATTCTGTTTGCATCGTAACTATTGGCGCTAACCGCAGCCGCGAAAGCCACTATGGCCGGTGCGTTTAGAGTGCCACTTCGAATTTCACGCTCTTGTCCGCCACCATGTAAGAGAGCTGGAATCTCAACTGCTCGGCGCAAAATCAAAACCCCGATACCAAGTGGGCCACCTATTTTGTGAGCACTAAGTGTCATCGCAAAAAGACCAAGCTCTTTATAGTTCAAAGCAACTTTTCCAAAACTCTGTACTGCATCAGAATGAACTGGAATATCACCAGCCAACTTAACTACTTCAGCAATAGGTTGAAGAACCCCAGTTTCATTATTGGAATGCATAATTGAAATTACAGCAATCTCATCGCCACGTTTTGTAATTAAGTCACTTAAGAATTTCAAATCTAAAGTTCCCGATTTAGTCACCGGCAATTCAATTACTTCGGCACCTTCATGTTCGACTAACCACTTGGCTGGATCCAAAATTGCATGATGCTCAATCGCTGAAATGACCACGACATTGCGACCGTTCTTTCGACCTAACCAGAACAGTCCTTTTAGCGCGATGTTATTTGCCTCTGTTCCGGACGCAGTAAAAATAATTTCGCTAGAAAGGCAACCAGCGGCTTTAGCTATTGATTCGCGGGCATCTTCGAGATCTTTTCGGGTAGCCCTGCCTTGTGTGTGCAAACTAGATGGATTACCTAACTTGCTGGCTTGGGAAGTAAATGCAGACAGCGCATCAGCCAAAATCGGCGTAGTTGCCGCATGGTCGAGGTAGACGCTATTCATGCGGGTAAGTCTAGGACTTTTGCGCAGCAACTCCTTGCGTAGCTTGTGGCAGAACCGTAAATAGGTC
>CAIYGJ010000006.1 GCA_903925705.1 uncultured Actinomycetes bacterium
ACAATTTAAACCAAATCAGGGTTTGGTCAATTGCTTGTCCCTTTTTTATTATTAACCAATAAATTGGGAAAAGTCCAAAAAGGCCGGTTTTCTGATGATATAGAAGCCGCCTTTACGGCCGCTTAAGGGGTAAAACCCCCTATTGAGCCCTTTTAAATAGGGGTTTTCTCAAAAAACCAACTCTTCAAGCACTTCTTGGGGGTTTCGCACCAATTTTGCACCTTGCTGAATCAGAAGGTGGCACCCGCTAGAAAGGGGGTGATGAATCGACCCTGGCACAGCAAAAACCTCTCTCCCCAGCTCTGATGCAAGTCTTGCGGTAATTAGGGAGCCCGATTTTTCGGCTGCTTCAATCACAATCACGCCAATTGACAGCGCTGCAATAATGCGATTGCGCCTAGGGAAATGACATGATCTGGGCGGGGCACCCAAGGGCAGCTCAGAGACTAAAAGCCCTTGATTTCTAATGTTTCTGGCTAAATCCAAATGTTCTTTGGGATAAGTCAGATCTAGGCCGGTCCCACATACTGCCATGGTGAGGTGCTTCGTTCCGAGCTTAAGGGTTGCTTGATGGGCGGCCCCATCAATGCCTCTTGCAAGTCCTGAGACAATCAGCAAACCTGCTTTTGAGAGCTCTTTGGCAAAAGCGGCAGCATTTTTAAGGCCTTCAGTGCTGGCCTTGCGAGAGCCCACGATGGCGATCATGGGGGTTTTGAGCAAGCCAAGATCCCCATCTATATATAGACGCTCGGGAGGATCATATAAATCATTAAGACGAGACGGGTATTTTTTATCTCCCCTAGCAATACAAGTGATTTGGTTTGGTTTTGGGAATGGGCGCATAAAAAGATTTTGATCCTCAGGGGAATTATCACAATCAGGACAGACTGATTGCTCTGTTAGATAATTCCTATATGGCCTTGTTAAATGTCCTTTGTTATCCAGACCCGCGCTTGCATAAGGTTGCTAAACCTGTAGCGCAAGTGGATGCGCGCATTAAAAAAATCGTTGCTGATATGGCCGACACAATGTATGAGGCGCCAGGGGTTGGCCTAGCTGCAACACAGGTTGATATTCACGAGCGCATTGTCGTCATCGACATATCGGAAGAACAAAATGACTTGAAGGTTTTTATTAATCCAGAAATTATTTGGTCAAGTCCTGAGAAAAAGTCTTGGCGTGAGGGCTGCCTTTCAGTCCCTGATTTCTATGATGAAGTTGAAAGGCCCTCACTAGTTCGAGTGAAGGCCTTGGATGTTGATGGTAAAGAGTTTGAGCTTGATGCGGATGGTTTATTGGCAGTTTGTTTGCAACATGAGCTCGATCATTTACAGGGCAAGGTATTTGTTGCGTATTTATCGATACTTAAGCGAACTCGTATTTCACAAAAACTAAAAAAGCGCGCCAAAGAGTTTGCGGATGAGCGCTAGGCGCTGCCGATGAAAATTGTATTTGCTGGAACTCCTGATTTTGCTGCGCACGCAATGCGCGCAATTAATGACGCAGGTCATGAAATTGTTCTTGCGCTGACTCAGCCCGATCGCCGTGCCGGAAGGGGCATGCACTTGCAAGCAAGCCCTGTTAAAGAATTTGCATTAGAAAAAAATATTCCTGTACTACAGCCGGAGACACTTAAGCGCAATAGTGCCGATCCCGAAAAACAAGCTCAGGCTCAAGAGGCATACCGGCAATTATCCGAAATTGATTTTGATGCCATGGTGGTGGTTGCTTATGGGCTTATATTGCCGCAAGATGTTTTAGATGTTTCGCAGCAGCTAGGAAGATACGGTAGTTTTAATATTCACGCATCTTTGTTGCCGCGGTGGCGAGGTGCCGCCCCAATACAGCGAGCGATTGAGTCGGGCGATACAAAAACGGGCGTTTGTATTATGCAAATGGATGCCGGTCTTGATACGGGCGATATGGTCCTTATTAATGAGCTTGATATTACGCCTGACGAAACAAGCAGCAGCCTACATCATCGATTGGCAGAATTGGGCGCTCAATTGATTGTGGATGCGCTGAATTGTTTGCAATCAGGCAAGGCTCTAGTTCGCACCCCGCAAGCAACGAATGGCGTAACTTACGCAGAAAAAATATTAAAGAGCGAAGCAGAAATTAACTGGGACTTGAGTGCTCAAGAAATTGATCGACGGATTCGGGCCTTTAATCCTTTTCCTGGTGCCACTAGCAATGCTCAAGAGCTCGAGATGAAATTTTGGAACTCTCGTATTGCAAAAGCGGGCGCCGTTCGCAAGGCTGGCCACCCCGGTGAACTATTAGGTCTCAGCGAAAAGGGCGCCTACATTCAATGCGGACAGGGAGTGATAGAAATTTTAGAAATGCAAAAGCCGGGTGGCAAGAAGATGTCTGCAAATCTTTGCTTGCAGACACTTGCATGCCGTGAACAAGTATTGCGCTTTCATAAAAAGGAGTAGTAATGTTTAATTTCGCAAAAACTGCTGTTTTGATGGCAGCGATTACTGCATTATTTATTGTGGTTGGTGGCTTGTTTGGGGGCTAGCAAGGAATGCTGATAGCG
>CAIYGJ010000007.1 GCA_903925705.1 uncultured Actinomycetes bacterium
GAGTGGGTAGTCTAGGTTCATGTCGGACATGCATAAGAAACGTATTGCAAGCGTGGCCTCGCGTTTAGCCAAGACAGATCATGATGTAATCTTCGTGACACCCGGCGCAGACCTTAGGTATTTAACTGGCTACGACGCGCTTCCGCTTGAGAGACTAACTTGTCTAGCAGTTCGCAGAACTGGCGAGGCGTGGATGATTGTTCCGACTCTTGAGAAGCCATCTGCATTGGCACACAAAGTTCCTGAAATGGGCATCGAGCTATTGGACTGGCAAGAGACTCAAAATCCTTATTCGCTTTTGTTGTCTGCTGTGGGTCAGCCGCACCGGCCATTGGTGAATAACCTGATGTGGGTTGAAAAGGCGTTTGGAATTCAAGGTGCATCCGGAACTAACGTTGAGCTTGCCGGAAAACTACTTTCTGACATTCGCGAAGTTAAAACTCCAGGCGAAGTTACGTACCTGCATGAAGCAGGCGCTGCAATTGATCAAGTGCACATGAACATGCATAAGTGGCTACGACCAGGACGAACTGAGCGTGAAGTTGGTAAGGACATAGCTGAAGCAATTCTCGCAGCTGGTCACGTGACCGTTGACTTTGTGATCGTAGCAAGTGGACCAAATGGCGCCAGTCCACATCACGAACTATCGGATCGTGTTATTCAAGCCGGTGAACCAGTTGTAGTGGACATTGGTGGAACAATGGCGAGTGGTTACTGCAGTGATTGCACTCGCATGTATGTCTGTGGTTCAGCTCCTGCTGAGTATGTGGAGCATTACGCGGTTCTAATGGCTGCGCAGGAAGCTGCGAGACTTCATGCCCGTCCAGGCGTTAGCTGTGAGTCAGTCGATGCCGCAGCTAGAGATTTACTTACAACAGCTGGCTTAGGCGAGCAGTTCATTCATCGCACCGGACATGGCATCGGCATGGAGACTCACGAAGAACCATACATAGTTGTGGGCAATAAGTCTTTATTGGTTCCAGGTCATGCTTTCTCAATTGAACCTGGGTTCTACTTTGCGGGTAAGTACGGTGCTCGTATCGAAGACATCGTTACTTGCACTCAAGATGGAATCAAGAGTGCTAATAACACAACGCGCGAGCTTGTAGTTCTTTAAGATCTATGAGATTCCTAGCCTCCATTGTCGCAGGCGCAATTGTTGCATGGTCGTTCTATCCACAACATTGGTGGGCGAGCGTCGTTGGCATGGCAATCCTGTTGCTTACCTTGGATTCAAAGCGACGTAAGACTCGACTGAAGTTAACTCTGGCCTTTGCTTTATCGTTCTTCGCAATTCAGGTGCAGTGGGTAAATGTTCTCGGTAATGATGCTTGGCTTGGATTGGTCATTCTTTGCACGCTGCCTTGGTTACTCTTTGCACTACTTCCAATTGACTCAAAATCCAAGTGGTTCTACTTTCAGCCCGCTGCCTTAGTCATTGTTTTGGAAGCGATCCGAGCGAGTTGGCCTTGGGGTGGCTTTCCGTGGGGCTTGTTGGCTTATAGCCAAGTTGACGGACCACTTGTCGCGCTCTCGACTATTGGCGGCCAGTCGCTCGTCAGTGGGGTAGTGGTCGTATGTGCTGCGATAGCGGTGAAGTTCGTAAAATTTCGTTCATTCAGTGCACTAATTCTTTTACTATTCATTTCAATTTGTTCAGCTAGCGTAAGTAACTTCGCTTCAAACAAGTCAGTTCAATTAGCAGCAATTCAAGGTAACGTCCCGCGTGTTGGCAATGAACTCAGCGCGCAACGTGCGGCTGTGCTGAACAATCACCTAAGAACAACTGAGCAATTTTTGTCAGAGATTGAATCTGGATCGACTCCAGAACCCGATCTAATAGTTTGGCCCGAAAGTGGCACAGACATCGATCCATTGGAGCCAGGTATTGCAGCCGACGCAATCAACAAATTGGCTATTCGCAGTGAGGCACCCATATTGATTGGTGCGACCACCTGGTACAGCTCTGGATCCAAGGGCGTTGGACCAACCAATTCAGGAATTTTGTGGACTAGAACTGGACCGGGACAAATCTATTCAAAAAATCATCTGGTGCCGTTTGGCGAATACCTTCCACTCCGAGATGTTTTAGCGAAGTGGATAACTCGCTTTGATCAAATCCCAAATGATTTTGTCCCAGGGGAGGGTCCAGGAGTCTTTGATATTTCTGGTGCACAGATTGGTGACGTCATTTGCTTCGAAGTTGCTTACGCCAATCACATTTACGACACTATTAACGCCGGCGCTCAAGCCATTACTGTTCAAACCAACAACGCTACCTATGGCAATACGACGCAACCAGATCAGCAATTTGCGATAACCAGATTCCGAGCCATCGAAACTCAACGCGCGTTCCTAGTTGCTAGTACTTCAGGAATCTCAGGATTAATCCAAAATGACGGATCGGTGACAGATAAAACTAAGCAGTTTGAGTCAGCAATTGTTACGGGCGAAGCTCCACTCATTAGTGAGAAAACATTCAGTACTAAATATCCATATTGGGTATTAATTCTTAGCATCATTGTTTTGCTGGTTGGATTTTGCAGATCCAGTGGCTCACAGAATAAGTGAATTGGTTTAGTCTTATCTAGTGGCGATTCGCGATCTCGGTAAAGTCTTGGTGATCGTTCCCACATATAACGAACGAGAAAGTTTGCCGGTAATTGTTTCTGGCATCAGGCAAGCAGAGCCAGGTATCCACATTCTGATTGCTGACGACAACTCACCAGATGGCACTGGGGAAGTGGCTGATGGCCTTAGTTCCAGCGACAATTCCGTTCATGTCCTACATCGATCAGCTAAGGCTGGTCTCGGAGCTGCCTACCTGGATGCCTTTAATTGGGCTAAAGCAAATGGCTA
>CAIYGJ010000008.1 GCA_903925705.1 uncultured Actinomycetes bacterium
AAAGTTAAACTAAATAAGTTAAACTTCAACTATTAAGGAATCGCTATGTCTGATCTTTCTTCAATTGCAGGAACCTGGGTTATTGACCCGTCACATTCCCGCTTAGGTTTTGAAACCCGTCACGCAGTAATCACCAAAGTCCGCGGACACTTTGCTGACTTCGAAGGCACCATAGTTGTTGGCGCCGAAGCTGCATCCTCTTCTGCCAAAGTCACAGCCAAGCTTGACTCAATCGATACCGGCTCAGCCGATCGTGATGGCCACTTAAAGAGTGCCGACTTCTTCGACACTGAAAATACGAACGAACTTGTTTTTGAATCAACAGCAATTAAAGCAACTGGCGATACCTTCGTTGTTACTGGAGACTTAACGATCAAAGGTGTAACCAACAGCATCGACATCGCTGTTGAACCAACTGGAACCGCAACTGATCCATTCGGTAATTCTCGTGCCGGCTTTGAAGGTACTAGCGAACTAAGTCGCAAAGATTTCGGTCTAACTTGGAACGTAGCGCTAGAAACTGGCGGCTTCCTAGTTAGCGACAACATAAAGCTGCAGCTAGATATCTCTGCAATCAAGCAGTAAAACTTTCCCAGAAAAAACTAAAGAGGATCGATGCCTTGGCATCGGTCCTCTTTTGGTTTGCGCAGATGGATTAGAACGCGTCGCGCAGGCGTTCGATAACGCTCTTGCGAGTGATGTTGTTCTTTTCCATATTGTACGAGCGCACGATGTAGTTCACATCAGCATTGCGGTGCTCGCCAATGGCATTGTTAATTAGGACTGCATAGTTTGATTCCAATGCAGGGAACCCAACAACGGATTCGGTTTCATTCATTTGAACACTCATGGTGTTTTCTCCTTCGGATGTGGGGGTCTCCCACATTTAAATTCTCCCAGACCTCTATGAATGCCTCCCGTCGAGAAGGTGTCTAAAGCCTTAAATCTCGTGTGAACCTTGCCACATTTCGTTGAATTATCAACTAAATCGTGACCCAGGCCACAGTCCGCGTACGATTACCAGTTATGAGCAACTTTGATTTAACGCACATTGATGCATCTGGCAATGCCCACATGGTTGATGTTGCAGATCGCGAAGTGACAACACGTACCGCAACCACTGTTGGTCGCGTGCTGCTTTCTGAAAAAGTAGTAACCCTGCTTCGTGACGGCGCAGTACCAAAGGGCGATGTCTTAGCTACTGCTCGGATTGCCGGCATTATGGCGACTAAACGAACTCCAGATTTAATTCCACTTTGCCATCCGATTGCCGTGCACGGGGTATCTGTCGATTTAGTTGTTGTCGATGAAGGCGTAGAAATCACTGCCACCGTTAAGACGGCTGATCGCACTGGTGTTGAGATGGAAGCACTTACTGCAGTTGCCGTCGCTGGCCTAACTGTTATCGACATGGTTAAAGCAATTGATCCAGGTGCCACGATTACTGATGTGAAAATGACTCACAAAGATGGCGGTCGTAACGGGGAATGGAACCGAAGTTAAATGACAGTTCGTACCGCAGTTGTTATTACCGCGAGCAATCGTGCAAGTGCTGGCGTATACGCAGACACTAGTGGCGAAATTTTGGCTACGGGTTTAAGCAAACTTGGTTACGAACTTAAAGATCCAATTGTGATTCCAGATAACATCTCGCAGATTCAGGCAGCAATTGAACTTTCGCTTTCAAACAATGTCGATTTAATTGTGACCACTGGTGGCACGGGAGTTTCGCCACATGACGTAACGCCAGAAGCAACTGCGCCACTTATCAAAAAGTTACTTCCAGGCATTCCAGAAGCGTTCCGAGCTTATTCTCGAGATCGAGTTCCAACTACTGATCTATCTCGTGGCCTAGCTGGAGTCACTGGATCATCGCTGATCATTAATCTGCCAGGATCACCAGGCGGCGTAAAAGATGGACTTGTCATAATCGAGCGTCTTGCTGGACATGTCCATGACCAGATCGCTGGTGTAGATCACACGCCTACGATTAAGGCATGAGCCAACCACTTCGCATCACTACGCGTGCGAGTGATCGAATAAAGCGCAAGCAATTGCGTCGAATGAAATCTTTTGCCACTGGCTTATTACTGGTGGCAGCAATTTTTTATGTTTTCGCCAAACGGGCAGAAGCAGCAGGTGCACCACAATGGGTCAGTTACGTTCGGGCCGCAGCCGAGGCCGGAATGATCGGTGGCCTCGCGGACTGGTTCGCAGTTACTGCGCTGTTTCGCAGACCCCTCGGGTTACCGATCCCACACACCGCAATCATTCCAACGCGCAAGGACGCTATTGGGGCCAGCCTTGGTGAGTTTGTTGGTGATAACTTCCTGTCTGAAGAAGTAGTGCGAAGTAAATTGCAATCCGCCCGCATTGCAAACCGTCTAGCCAGTTGGTTAAGTAATCCGCAGAATGCCAAGCAAGTAACTGATGAAATTTCGGGTGTAATCGCGTGGGCAACATCCCTTGGTGATGACGAAGACATTGCTGAAGTTATCGAAGAGTCATTTCGCCGCACTGCCGAGAATTTTGATATTGCTAAACCACTTGGAATCTTCTTAATAAAGGCTGTCGAAAATGATGCCCACACTCCAATCGTGGATATGTTGGCCAAATCAATTCAGGACTGGTTAGAAAATGATCCAACTCGAGCTAAGGGGTGGATCGATAAACAATTGCCTAAGTGGTTGCCAGGACTTGGTAAAGATCGAGCTGGCGAGTGGCTCTATGAGCGCCTAATTGAATTGAGTAAAGAAGTTCAAGAAGATTACGAACATCCGATTCGTAGATCTATCGAACGCCTGCTGCATAGGTTTGCCGATCAACTGCAATCTGATCCGGTGATTATTGAACGTGTTAACGCTGCCAAGATGCGCTTAGTGGATCGTCCAGAAGTTCGCCACACAATTTCTGACATCTGGATTTCTACCAAGAAGACGTTGCGCCAAGAAGCTGCAAATCCAGAAAGCGAATTGCGCTCTCGAGTTACCACTTTGATTTCTAATTTCGGAACGAAGGTTTCGGCAGATCGCGAGTTACAACAAACTATTGACACCGCGCTCGAAAATGCAACAACTCATTTGGTTGATAGGTATCGTGACGAAATAGCAGCGGTAATTAGCGACACTGTGGCCCGTTGGGATGCGGGAGACACTGCA
>CAIYGJ010000009.1 GCA_903925705.1 uncultured Actinomycetes bacterium
GTGGGCCTGAATCCGGACTTACCGCTTTAGGTTCCAAGCGAGTAAGTAATCGAAACGATTGAGCATTACCTTCAAAACCACCAATGTCTTTGGCAAGTTCATTTAGTGCAGTTTCGCCGTTATGACCAAATGGCGGGTGACCCAAGTCATGCGAAAGGCAGGCAGTGTCAACCAGATCCGGATCGCAACCAAGTGCTGCACCAAGTTCGCGGCCAACTTGAGCCACCTCAAGTGAATGCGTGAGGCGAGTGCGTGGGAAATCTTCTTGACCCGCTTCCATGACTTGAGTTTTTACTCCAAGGCGACGCAATGCAGAACTATGCATAACTCTGGCACGATCTCTGGCAAACTCAGTTCGCTCTACGCTTTTGTTAGGTTCATTTACCCAGCGCTGGGAATCAAATTCAGAATAGTTACCAATCATCTATCCACCGCTGACTGCTAGCTCAGCTTCACGGACAGTTTCTACTTCAGTTTGCGTCATACTTTGCGAGTTCAACCAGCCATCGGGCAAGTTAACTCTTCGATCTGGTGTGGTCCTGCCGCGAGGAAGTTTTGCAAGTTCTTCATCCAAGATTTGATCCCGATTAATTGTGCTCAACAATTCATCAAACTCTGTCAGGCTAGAAATCAACGACAGTGCACCCCGAGTTTCACTGCCAGCCACGACACCCTTTAGATACCAAGCCATGTGCTTACGCATTTCTTGGCAGCCACGGAATTCATCACCATGCATTTCGACTAATAGATCACCATGACGTCTCATTAAATCAACGATTACTCCGGCGCTTGGTTCTGCCGGAACTGCCTCACCCGCAAAAGATGCGCGAATCTGACCAAATAGCCACGGCCGCCCTAGGCAACCTCTGCCCACTACTACTCCCCGAGCTCCAGTTTCATCGAGCATTCTTTGAGCATCAGCTGCTGACCAGATGTCACCGTTACCAAGCACTGGAGTATTTGGAATGTGTTCAACGAGTCTGGCAATAGTCGTCCAGTCTGCTTTGCCACCGTAATACTGAGCAGCGGTTCGACCATGCAGTGCAACCCATGTAACACCAGCCTGCGAGGCAATTTTTCCAGCATCTAGATAAGTAATGTGATCGGCGTCAATACCAACCCGCATTTTTACTGTCACTGGCACTTTGCCCTGCGCATTCTTTACAGCAGCATTCACAATGCTAGAAAACAGGTCGCGCTTCCAAGGTAATGCGCTGCCGCCACCTTTACGAGTGACTTTTGGAACTGGGCAACCAAAATTCAAATCAACGTGATCAGCCATGTCTTCATCAACCAGCATCATTACGGCGGCGCCAACAATGTCTGGGTCAACGCCATATAGCTGGGCACTTCTGGTCTTTTCGTCAGAATCAAAAGTTACTAAGTCCAAGGTTTCTGGATGACGCATCAGCAATGCTTGCGATGTTGTCATCTCTGCCACGTAAACCGTGTGGTCAACGTCCACTTGACCCGCAGCATTTCGCATCTGAGTGGAAGCTTCACGACATACCCTGCGAAACGCTCGGTTAGTAACTCCCGCCATTGGCGCAAGTTCGATAACCGGATCCGTGGCTAATAAATCTGCAAACATCAGCAGCCGATGAGGCGAGAGCCTAACCAAGACACAACTGAATCAAGTCCAACTCGCTCTTGTTCCATAGTGTCTCGATCACGAATTGTCACTGCGTTGTCCTCAAGAGTTTCGAAA
>CAIYGJ010000010.1 GCA_903925705.1 uncultured Actinomycetes bacterium
ATGACGGTCCAGTCTGTATTTCCGGCACTGGAACAGTTATTGCCTCGGGTGCAAAAACCTGTTCAATATGTAGGCGGCGAACTTAACGCTGTCGTGAAGCCATGGGATGACACCACAGTGCGTTGGTGTCTGATGTATCCAGATGCCTACGAAGTTGGTATCCCCAACCAAGGTGTTCAAATTTTGTACGAAGTATTAAACGAGCGCGCCGATACTTTATGTGAACGTACTTATGCAGTGTGGCCGGATCTTGAAAAGTTGATGCGGGAAAACGGCGTTCCACAATTTACGGTGGATGCGCATCGCCCAGTTGGAGCATTTGATGCACTTGGCGTTTCGTTCGCTACTGAACTTGGCTACACCAACATGCTCACTGCAATTGATTTAGCCGGAGTTCCGTTACACGCAGCCGATCGTGACGAAACCCATCCTCTAGTTATTGCTGGTGGTCATGCCGCATTCAATCCAGAAGCAATCTCAATGTTCATCGATGGCGCAGTTCTTGGCGATGGTGAGCAAGCTGTACTTGCGATAACCGACATCATCGCAGCCTTTAAAGCCGAAGGAAGTCCAGGCGGACGCGATGAACTTTTGATGCGTCTTGCAAAGTCTGGCGTGATGTATGTCCCAGCTTTTTACGATGTTGAGTACATGGAGGATGGTCGCATTCGTCGCGTCTCTCCAAATCGTCCGGGTGTGCCTTGGCGCGTGGCAAAGCACACTGTTATGGATCTTGATGAGTGGCCATATCCAAAGGCACCGCTAGTTCCAATTGCAGAAAGCGTTCACGAACGTATGAGCGTGGAAATTTTCCGCGGCTGTACTCGTGGTTGTCGCTTCTGTCAGGCGGGCATGATTACTCGCCCGGTACGTGAGCGTTCCATGACCACAATTGCTGACATGGTCGCAAATGGTTTGGAAAAAACGGGTTACGAAGAAATCGGCTTACTTTCACTTTCCAGTGCAGATCACTCTGAAATTGCTGAAATTGCAAAGGGATTAGCGGATAGATACGAAGATACTCAGACTTCCTTGTCACTTCCTAGTACTCGAGTGGATGCCTTCAATATCGATCTAGCCAACGAACTTTCTCGTAATGGTCGTCGTAGCGGATTAACTTTTGCGCCTGAAGGCGGCAGCGAGCGCATTCGTAAAGTCATCAACAAAATGGTTACTGAAGAAGATTTAATTCGTACCGTAACAGCGGCCTATGCATCTGGCTGGCGTCAGGTGAAGCTGTACTTCATGTGTGGTTTGCCGACCGAAGAAGATGAAGACGTATTACAGATTGCTCGCCTTGCCCATGATGTAATCAAGGCAGGACGCGAAGCCTCAGGTCGTAAAGATATTCGTTGCACCGTTTCGATTGGCGGATTTGTACCTAAACCACACACACCATTCCAGTGGGCGGCGCAGCTTGATCACGAAACAACAGACTCACGTCTTTACAAACTTCGTGACGCAATTCGCCAAGATCGGGAATTTGGAAAATCAATTGGTGTTCGTTACCACGACGGTAAACCAGGCGTAGTTGAAGGCTTGCTATCCCGTGGCGACCGCCGCGTTGGAAAAGTTATTGAACAAGTTTGGCGCGATGGCCAGCGGTTTGATGGCTGGAGCGAACACTTCTCATATGACAAGTGGATTGCAGCTGCGGAAATCGCATTTGCTGATGAAGCCGTTGACGTTAATTGGTACACCATCAGAGAGCGTGAACTATCTGAAGTTCTTGCTTGGGATCATTTAGATTCAGGGTTGGATAAAGAATGGCTTTGGGACGATTGGCAAGATGCCTTATCTGAAGTTGAAGTTGACGACTGCCGATGGGTTCCGTGTTTTGATTGTGGAGTTTGCGATCACATGGGCACCGAAATCCAAGTTGGTCCAACTAATGCAGTAATGCTTCCAATGCCAGTC
The DNA here is from genome assembly GCA_903925705.1 of uncultured Actinomycetes bacterium. Lineage (GTDB taxonomy): Bacteria > Actinomycetota > Actinomycetes > S36-B12 > UBA5976 > UBA5976. The sequence goes on from CAIYGJ010000010.1 coordinate 1,918, forward strand.
ATTCCATCACGCGTAGTTGCAAACAGTGGCACGTGATCGTGATCCTGGTCGCGAGATAATCCCGGCTGTTCAAAAATTAAGAATCCAACACGCAAAACGGGATCGCCTTCGCTTTACTTCGCATCGAGATTTTCAGCGCGCATTTGAACGCGCACTTAAGCGTGCGGGTGTTCCGATGGCATACAGCGCAGGATTTTCACCACATCCAAAAATTTCTTATGCAAATGCCGCTCCAACTGGTGTTGCTAGTGAAGCCGAATATGTGGAAATCGGTGTCGTAAAATTCGTTGATCCAGGAAAGCTGCTTGCGGTTTTGGACGAAGTGTTGCCTCCTGGCCTTGATGTCTTGGCAGTAGTCGAAGCCCGAACTCCCGATTTCGTGGCTCGCCTAGAGGCTAGCCACTGGCGAATCGAGCTTCCGGGGACTTCCCAAGAAGCTTTGCAAGGTGCACTCGATGCCTTTATGTCTGAATCTGAGGTTCTGGTAGATCGAATGACCAAGTCCGGAATTAGAACCTTTGACGCCAGAACCGCTGTAATTCGGGCAAATGTGGAGTTGGGCTCTGACTGTGCCATACTTCAAGTAGTCGTTCGGCATGGCGTGCCAGCTGTTCGACCAGACGATGTTCTGGCAGCTCTGAAAAAAGTTGCGGACTTCGCTCAGGAGATTCCCCCTCGGGTTACTCGACTGGCGCAAGGTCCTTTGCTTGAAGATGGTTGGTCCGTGGGTGATCCTTTCACCTTGGATCGTGAAGCCACACAAGCTTGAGCCCTACATCGTCACTACATAGGCTTATGCGCCCCAGGGCGTGAGTGAACGCAAGATCAGTGTTTCGGCATTGTTTTTGTGCGATAGGAGACGACTTTCATGTCGGATAACGATGTAACACCAGAAGCAAAACCACGTAGACGTGCCGCTGGCCGTCCAGCTGGACCACCAGTAGATGCACCAGCTGACAAGGCTCCAGCTAAGGCTGCCGCCAAAAAGAAGGCGCCAGCTGTAAAGAAAGCCCCGATTGCGGTTCCAGTTTTCCAGTCAGCACCTGTCACTGCAGCGCCCGCCAAGAAGAAGGCTGCGGCCAAGTCAGCAAGCACTGAGGAAACACTTTCAGTTGCCAAGAAGGGTCAAGCTAAGAAGGCACCTGCGAAAAAGGCTTCGGCATCGGAGTCTTCAGACACCTCTGAATCAACTTCAAATGAAACTTCAGAATCCGGCGAAGAGCGCACGGGTGGAAACAGCCGAAATCGCAATCGCAACCGTCGTGGTGGCAAGAACAAAAATCGCGCGAAATCAACCAATGGTGCTGAATCTGCAGATCAGGACGAGCCAGCAACAGATGCCGCAGATGAAGAATCAACAGAATCAACAGAATCAGAGACCGCTCGCAAACGTAGTCGCAAGCGAACTCGTGATGGCTCCGACAATGAGTCTGGTTCAACACGTCTAGATGCAAAGCGCAATCGTCGCCGTGACGGTCGCGATGCTGGACGTCGTCGCGCACCAATCTTGACTGAATCAGAATTCTTAGCCCGACGTGAAAACGTTGAGCGTGTAATGGTGGTTCGCCAACAAGGCGCCCGTACTCAAATCGCAGTACTTGAAGATGGAATTGTTGTTGAGCATTACATCAATCAATCGAGCAGTGGCTCTTTAGTTGGCAACGTTTACCTTGGACGAGTCCAAAACGTCTTGCCAGGTATGGAAGCGGCTTTCGTTGACATCGGCAAGGGACGCAACGCCGTTCTTTACGCTGGCGAAGTTAACTGGGACGCAGCTGGTCTTGATGGACAGCCAAAGAAAATTGAAACAGCACTAAAGTCTGGCGATCCAGTTCTAGTTCAGGTGACTAAGGATCCAGTTGGCCAAAAGGGTGCCCGATTAACTAGCCAGATCTCTTTACCTGGTCGTTTCTTGGTTTATGTTCCTAACAATCCAATGACTGGAATCTCCCGCAAATTACCTGACCGCGAGCGCTCGCGTTTGAAAACAATTTTGAAGGCTGTTGTGCCTGAGGATGCTGGAGTAATTGTTCGCACTGCATCTGAAGGAGCGAGTGAAGAAGAGTTGGGCCGCGACGTAGCAAGACTTGCTGCGCAGTGGACTGACATTGAAGCAAAATCAAAAACTGCTTCACCTCCAACAATGCTTTACGGCGAGCCAGACATTTCAATCAAGGTTGTCCGCGACATCTTTAATGAAGACGTAAAGAAGCTAATCGTTTCAGGCGCAGATGCTTGGGAAACCGTTGAGCAGTACGTAGGTTATGTTGCGCCAGATCTTGCTGATCGTTTGGAAAAGTATGTCGGCACAACTGATGTATTTACTGAATACCGAATTGATGAACAGATTGCCAAAGCACTTGATCGCAAGGTTTATTTACCTTCCGGTGGCTCATTAGTTATCGATCGTACTGAAGCAATGACAGTTGTTGACGTAAACACTGGCAAGTTCATTGGTCAGGGTGGCAACTTGGAACAGACTGTTACCAAAAACAACATGGAAGCTGCCGAAGAAATTGTTCGTCAGCTCAGATTGCGTGACATCGGTGGCATCATCGTTATCGACTTCATCGACATGGTCCTAGAAAGTAACCGCGATCAAGTAATCCGTCGCCTGATCGAATGCCTAGGGCGAGATCGCACCAAGCATCAGGTTGCTGAAGTTACCTCACTTGGCCTGGTTCAAATGACCCGAAAGCGCATTGGAGCTGGTTTGCTGGAAGTTTTCAGTGAGCCATGTGATCATTGCCAAGGCCGCGGCGCAGTTGTGAACATGGATGGCCATGACACCTCAAAAACCCCTAAAAACAAGGGTAAAAAGGGTAGTCACGACCATTCACACGACAATTCCGCAGATTCGACCCCAGATTCAACCCCCGAAGAGCCTGTCTCGGTTTGACCCTAAGGCCCTTGAGTCCGTAACCTTATGAGGCTTAAGACTTAGGGTTTTCACCCGAAACAAGCATTAGTTCAAGGAGATACCTCGTGTACGCGATCGTTCGTGCTGGTGGCCGCCAGGAGAAAGTTGCCGTTGGCGACCTAATTAGCCTTGACCGCGTTCAAGCCAAGCCAGGCGAAACAGTGGTTCTTCCAACTGTTTTGATCGTGGATGGCGACAAGGTCAACACCGACGCTAAAGGCGTCACCGTAACTGCTGAAGTTATTGACCACAACCGTGGACCAAAAATCGAAATTCTTCGTTACAAGAACAAGACTGGTTACCGTCGTCGTCAAGGACACCGCTCAGACCTAACTGATGTACAAATTATTTCAATTGGTAGCGAGAAGATCGCTGCTGGTGACAAAGCAACTGCAAAGGCTAAGCCTGTAGTTGCAAAGAAGGCTGCTCCGGTAGCTAAGGCTGCACCAGTCGCTGAAGCAACAGAAGAAAAGCCAGCTGCAAAGAAAGCAGTATCTTCTGATTCCGATGCAAAGGCGACTAAGGCGCCTGCATCGGCAGCGAAGAAGGCTGCACCTGCTGCTAAGAAAGCCACTCCTGCAAAGAAAGCCACTCCAGCGAAAAAGGCTCCAGCTGCTAAAAAAGCTGCTCCTAAAAAGACAGAGAAGTAGGTATAACTCATGGCTCATAAAAAGGGTGCCTCCAGCACCAGAAACGGTCGCGACTCAAATGCACAGCGTTTGGGCGTAAAGCGATTCGGTGGTCAGGTTGTTAACGCCGGAGAAATCATTGTTCGTCAGCGCGGAACACATTTTCACCCAGGTGACAATGTTGGCCGTGGTGGAGATGACACACTTTTCGCACTAGCTGCTGGCGCTGTTCAGTTCGGTAGCCGTCGCGGTCGTCGTGTTATCAACATTGTCCCTGCGGAATAATTCCGCGGAATTTTTGTAGTTTGGCGGGTCCGGTTCGGGCCCGCTTTTCTTTTGGAAAGGAGATTCAATGACTTCGTTTATCGATCAAGTGACTCTCCATGTTCAAGGCGGTAATGGCGGACACGGTTGCGCTTCGGTTCACCGCGAGAAGTTCAAACCATTAGGTGGACCTGATGGTGGCAATGGTGGCAATGGCGGGGATGTTGTCCTTGTAGTTGATCCATCGGTTACAACACTTCTTGATTTTCATCGAAGCCCCCATCGCAGTGCCGGAAATGGTAAGCCAGGCCAAGGCGATCACCGCAATGGTGCCTACGGCGAGCATCTTGAATTAGCTGTTCCCGAAGGAACTGTAGTTTCGCTTTCTGATGGCACAGTCTTGACGGACATGTTAGGCATTGGCACACGTTACGTAATTGCTGCCGGCGGTCGTGGTGGCCTAGGTAACGCAGCCTTGGCATCGACAAAACGTAAAGCACCTGGCTTCGCTCTTCTGGGTGAAAAAGGCATAACCCGCGATGTCATTCTTGAGCTAAAGACTGTTGCCGATGTTGGCCTAGTTGGGTACCCAAGTGCTGGAAAGTCATCCTTGATCGCAGCCATGTCTGCAGCCAGACCAAAGATTGCTGACTACCCATTTACCACGTTGGAGCCAAACCTAGGCGTGGTTCGCTCAGGCGAAATGATTTTCACAATGGCTGATGTGCCTGGTCTGATTCCAGGTGCCAGTGAAGGCAAGGGTCTTGGCCTTGAATTCCTTCGTCACATTGAGCGCTGTGCCGCACTCGTGCACGTGCTGGACTGCGCGACCCTGGAACCTAATCGTGACCCGCTAACAGATTTAGATGTGATTGAAAACGAATTAAGTCAGTACGGTGGCTTAGAAGATCGACCACGTGTAGTTGTTCTAAACAAAATTGATATTCCAGAAGGCCGCGAACTAGCCGAATTTGTACTTCCAGATTTACACGAACGCGGTTATCAAGTTTTCTTGGTATCTGCAGTAAGTCATGAGGGACTTCGCGAACTTGGATTCGCTCTAGCTGACATTGTTAAGGCCTCACGGGCTGAAGCAATCTTTGCCGCAGAGAACCGACCACGCGTTATTGTGACGCCGAAATCAGTTGATGACTCTGGATTCACAGTCACAGCCGAAAAGTCAGGCGCCGAAACAATTCGTTATCGCGTTGTTGGCGAGCGACCAGAGCGGTGGATTCATCAAACCGACTTTGCCAACGATGAAGCTGTTGGTTACCTAGCCGACCGTTTGGCTAGAGCTGGTATCGAGCTAGAACTTGCAAAGGCTGGCGCAGTTGCCGGTGACGAAGTTGTGATTGGCGAAGGCCCAAGCGCTGTTGTGTTTGATTGGGCACCAACTGCAGGGGACCTGCATCAAGGTCCACGCGGTACCGATCAGCGTCTTTACGACAAGCGCCGCTTGAGTGCGGAAGAGCGCCTTGCAATTCACCGAATACGTCAATACGGAACTGGTGAACCTGAAGAAACCATTAGTGAGACGGCTGATCCACTTATCATCGAGGATTTTGAAGAAGATTTAGAGTCGCAGGACTTGAACTAACCACTTAGTTGCCATTGCTTCGTGCCTTGGGTTCCACCAAGTGCTAACTCAGCGGTAATCTTTCCGATAGTTGGCACAAACTTAAAACCGTGTCCTGAACAAGGTGAACACACAGTAATTGGTCCGCGTCGATCCAAAATGAAATCTTCTTCTGGAGTATTCGTAAACAAGCAGGTAGTCGCAACGGCAGTGTCAAGATCTAGGCCAGGGAACCAATGCGCTACGTATTGCTTCATCTCAGATAAATGCTTCTGGCTAATTTCAAAATCTCGGTTATCCGGATCGATTGCCTTGCGATCGCTCCAGGTGCCAACTTTAAAACCTTCACCAGGTGTATACAGACCGTAGGCACTTGCTTCGAGTGGCGATCCGCCTCGACCGTTAGCACCGTGATGTAAAAAGCTTGGCCATAAAGATTCTGATTCCAGTCCAGCAATTGGTTGAAAGTGCGCGGGTTGTCCGGCGTCAACAATTAATTCGGGAAGATTAACTAAGTGACCGACTAATTTTTCAACCCAACCACCTGCCGCCACAACCAATGACGGAGTTCGCCAAGTTTTTGACTCCGTTTCAACGATGGCGTGATCGCCATCGAGATGAATAGAAAGTACGGGTGTGTTCAAGTGAACATCGCCACCAAGTTCTTGCGTGCGCCGAATCAGAGTCGAGACTGTTTTATCGGCATAGCACCGACCACCATCTGGGCTGTAAAGGACGTGGTCTTCAAAATTCATTCCTGGCCAGCGACTGTGAGCTTCGGAGGCATCCATACGCTCGTAACTACGCCCAAGGCGATCCAGGCTAATTGCAATCTCATCGATTGCTTCTTGGTAACCGTGATCAAGTTGGCCATTTTGTTCAAGCAAGTGCTCGCCAGAATCAGCCTCTAACTCTCGCCAATCGGGTAGCGCTCGCGCTGCAAGATCTGTGTAAAGGGAGGTGCGATAAGAAAGTCGAAAGATTCGAGTGCCACCGTGCGAACTGCCTTTATTGTGAGCAACTCCGAACTGTTCAATTAAGGCAACATCTTTGCCTTGCAAGGCAAGCTGCCAAGCCGTAGCGCTACCCATAGCGCCCGCACCGATCACAACATGATCAATGTGTTCCAAGGCAATTAACCCTTCTGGCTGGGAGATTAACACCACACTAGTTGCAAGTATTCTTGTAGTCATGAGGGTTGGCATATTGGGTGGGACTTTTGACCCAATACATATCGGGCATCTAATTGCTGCCAGTTCAGTTTATGAAGCCCTAAACCTAGACTCCGTGGTTTTCGTGCCTGCCGGGGATCCATGGCAAAAGCGGGATCGGGAACTTAGTACGGGTAAACAGCGCCTTGAAATGGTCAAGTTAGCAACTAGTGATGACGACCGGTTTAAAGCAAGCGATATTGAGATTTCTAGAAGTGGTCCGACTTACGCAATTGACACCGTGCGTGAATGGAAAAACTTAAATCCAACTGATGAAATATTTTGGATCGTTGGCTCGGATGCCCTAAGTGGAATTCCAAGCTGGCACGAATGGGAAGCTTTTGTTAGTGAAGTAACGGTTGTCGCGGTTAATCGCATCGGTCAAAGTGCTTCGGTGCCATTTGATTATGTGGCAGTTGAGATGCCGGAAGTTCGAATCTCTGCAACTCAGTTGCGAGATAGGTTCACCAACAAACTGGACACCCAATACTTAGTGCCACAAAAAGTGAGTGATTACATTTCGGATCAAGGCTTGTATCAAGCGTGAACAGGATTCCATCATTTTTGAAGTGGCTTATTAGTTCGATCTTGGCAATCGCCGTGCTCACTGGAGTCTTTGTTCTGCGGGGTGACGGGCAAGCCGCACCTCTTCCGGCTGAAATCACGGCAAGCCCATCACCAAGTTCAACTGCCGAACCGGCAACGGATATAAATAACTTAATGATTGCCTTGATTGATTCGAATCAAAAGATCGTTTCAGTAACTGTCTTAAAGCAATCAAGCGACGGAACTAAATTCGCGATTGTGAATATCGATCCAGCAACATTGATAGTGCCGCCAGGCCAAGGCTTTGTGTCAATTAGTGATGCGGGATTGCAAGGTTCATTTACTGGAGTTGATAAATCCATTTCGGGCGCACTTGGAATTCCAATTGACGGCTCAATCTATTTGCGACGTCTGGCCTTAGCAGGACTAGTTGATGACGTAGGTGGCGTAACGATTGATTCTAAAAACCTTTATCGAGTCAGTGAGGCAGGACAACCTGCCCAATACGTGCGTCTCGGCAGCGCAGTTCTTGATGGCGGAGCTGCCGCAGGATATGCAATGGTGAAATCTAAATTTGAAACTACAGACGAATTCATGAATCGAACTAATCAGGTATTACGAGCAGTTTTTGAAAATCAAACTGGTGACCAAGCTCGCATAGATGAAGTGCTTTCCGCTTTAGGCTCACTCGCGCAATCAAATGTGCCAACTCAAAGCATCGCTCGATTGTTAGTAGAACTTCGCACTGCAAATCTTTGGCCAAATGCGAGCATTTCCCGCGCCCCAATTAATTAAGTAGTCTTAGAGTCTTAAATAGAAAGTGTGGAATTCGTGGCTGCCTCTGAACATGCGTTAAAGATTGCGAAGATTGCGGCGCAAGCGGCCTATGACAAAAAAGCAGAAAACATCGTCTTGCTTGATGTCAGCGAGCACTTAGTAATCACTGACATTTTCTTGATCGCATCTGCCGGCAACGAGCGTCAAGTAGGTGCAATCGTCGATGCCATTGAGGCTGCACTTGATGAAATTGATGTGGATCCGATTCGTCGTGAAGGCAACCGCGAGGGTCGTTGGGTACTTCTGGATTACTTCGACATTGTTGTGCACGTACAGCAGGATGAAGAACGCAGTCTTTACGACCTTGAGCGCCTCTGGAGCGACTGTCCTCACATTCCAGTGGAATTGGTATGAGTTCTCGTCGCTTAGTACTTTGGCGCCATGGCCAAACCGTTTGGAATGCCGAGAATCGCCATCAAGGGCAAATCGATATTCCGCTAAATGAAGTTGGCATAGAGCAAGCACGTCATGCGGCGCAAACCTTGCTCGCGATGAAACCAACTCACGTTATTGCTAGTGATCTGTCGAGAGCACTTGAAACCGGTCGCACATTGTCCGATCTTGCAGGAATTAGCCTGACGGTTGATGAACGCCTGCGGGAAACGTTTGCCGGTGAATGGCAAGGAATGACTCGCGATGAAATCATTGCGAAGTACCCAGAACATTATGCATCCTGGGGTGGCGACTCTGAAATTCGTCCCGGTGGCGGTGAAACTCGATGGGAAGTTTCCGAGCGAGTAGTTGA
>CAIYGJ010000011.1 GCA_903925705.1 uncultured Actinomycetes bacterium
ATGGGCCTCAAGGGATTCATCTTTAAAGACGCGAGCTACACCCAAAACCATGTCGGTTTCTTCATCGTCATTGACGCCTTGCAGTGCCTTCCAAGAAACCTTGCCACGGGCAGCAACCTGATCCTCTGGCCAACCAGCCCATTCACCTTCAGATAACTTGCGAATAATTGGCTCCACACCTGACTCCTAAAGCTGGTTCTGCCCTTTAGGTTATGAGGTTTGTTGGCCAAACGGTTGCTTTTCTTGAAACTCAGACTTAGACTGTAGGTAGTTGAACATTCAACTAAGCCTGAGGAGGCCGTAATGCCAGCTGTAACTGCAGATACTTTGACTTTGCCGAGAGTTTTCGTCGCCCCTGGCGCGCAACCACGCTCCGTAAAAATGATCACGAATGCACCACAGGCATACGAAGGCGAAGGCTTCCCAGTACGTCGCGCATTTGCCGGAATCCCTAATGCAGATTTAGATCCATTCATTCACATGGATCAAATGGGTGAAGTTGAATACTTGCCAGGTGAACCAAAAGGAACCCCTTGGCATCCACATCGCGGTTTTGAAACTTTCACATACTTAATGGACGGTCGCTTTCTACATCAGGATTCACATGGCGGCGGTGGCACCATTAAAGAAGGTGGCACGCAGTACATGACAGCTGGTGATGGAATCCTTCACATTGAAACTCCACCCGAGGACTTAGTAATGTCCGGCGGAACTTTCCATGGCGTTCAGCTTTGGATTAACTTGCCAAAAGCAAAGAAGCGGATTCAACCGGCATATCAAGATCTGCAAGGTCAAGATTCAACAATGGTTACTACCCAAGATGGTGGCGCCTTGATTCGCGTGCTAGCTGGACAAATCGAAGATCACTCTGGTCCTGGCATTTCTCATACGCCAATCACAATCACTCACGTGACAATTGCTCCTGGCGCACGAGCTGAAATTCCTTGGCGCAGTGACTTCAACGCCTTGGCCTATGTACTGAATGGCTCGGGCACGGTTGGGCCAGCAAACCATCCAATCCAAACTGGCCAGATGGCTGTTCTGGTCAATGGTGATTACATTTCAATTCAGGCGAATCAGGTTCAAGAATCTCGCCATGATGGCTTAGACATTTTCTTGATTGGCGGCATTGCATTGCGCGAACAGGTTTTCCAGTACGGACCGTTTGTTATGAGTACCAAAGAAGAAGTGATGCAAGCAATGGAGGATTACCAAAAGGGCCGCTTTGGTCACATTCCAGTTGATGCGATCATGCCTCACCGCCCATAGGACACCTATACTTTCACCATGTATGACATCGCCTTAAGTGTTAACGCTTGCGTTCGATCCAAGACCCGCGCCGAGATCGCGTGGTTGGTTTCTCCAAACAATGGCGTTCATGCCTTGGCGCTGACTCCAGGTGGCGGGCGGATTGGAAAAATCTTCGATGGCGCATTCGATGGGGCAATGTCTGATCACTCGAATCGCAAACTCCCAACTGGGCGACTGCTCAATATCCAGGTTAATGAATTCGAATCAACCATCTCGGGTATTCCAACTGGCACAGATGCCAAATTCTTAGTAGTCCCAGCTGACCACTTTGACCCAGACACTTGGCCAGCCATGATCGATCGGGTTCCGATTGCGATCGTTGCCCACTTGGACCAGGACGAGGTAACTCGAGTCGATGTTTTTGATGAATCATCGATCGGGACGGCTGACGCACAGACTTCTGAACTTTTCGGAAAAGGTGCTACCGCTTATGAAATCCATCCAGATCGAGTCATTTCTGTACTTTTCCCGGTAACTCGACTAGTTGTTGCCGGCCAAGGCCCAGTTGCTGAGGCAATTGCCAGCCTCGGGCAAACCCTGGGTTGGAATGTCACGGTAATGATGAGAAACGACCTCGCTATCGGTTTGCTTGCCTCACTTTCACCTCTTGATGCGGCTGTGATCATGGGGCACGAAGTAGAGGTATCAAGCCGGAATCTTGGCGCCGCCATTGAAGGTGATGCTGGATACATCGGAGCTTTGGGCTCAATGAAGATGCAGCAGGATCGAGCAGATTGGCTTGCCTACCAAGAAGTTACTGATTTGTCCCGAGTCCACGGACCAGCTGGAATCGATATTGGCGCAAGTACTCCAGCAGAAATCGCGATATCGGTAATTGCCCAAGCGGTACAGGCTCTAAAGAAAGGATAAACCTTCATCAGCACCTTGTGAAAAGTTGCACAATCGCCAAGGATCTCCAAATAATAACAATCCATGAAATATGCCATTCCCATATGTGGTGACTCTGGCATCATGCTAGGTTCGTGTCACTAGAAAGCAACTCGGATAGGGGATCCCTAAAAATGGCAGTTGAATCCACAGGTCAGGAACGCGGCAATCCGCGTTTTTATGCATTGATCGAAAATGCACCAAAGACCGGCAAGAGCCCAACTATCTGGGCCTGGCCACAGATGACTGAGTTCTTCAAGGTTGCAAGTCAGCCAGTTCAAGGTCCATGGCCACCACACCAAGACGTTCGTCCAGATCCTGATGCAAGCGACATGCCTGTAGCTGTTCGCGACAACAAGTAAATTTTTAAACTTTAAAACTCTCTGACTTAACTCAAGTCACCGAAAGGAAACAAATGTATCCCTCCCGCTTTGGATATGAATTACCAAAGACCGTTGAAGAAGCTGTAGCGCTTCTTGACGCTTCTGGTGGTGAAGCAAAGGTACTAGCAGGTGGCCAAAGTTTGGTGCCAATGATGCGCCTGCGCTTCGCAGCCCCAGAAATGATCATTGACATCAATGGCATCGAAGATCTTCATTACAACCGTGTAGAGGCAGATGGCACTGTTCACATTGGCGCATTATGTCGTCACGAAGAACTTGAAGACAACGCTGCTATCGCCAAAGCCATTCCAACAATTGCAGCAGCAGCTCCATTAGTTGCTGATCCAATTGTTCGCACGCGTGGAACTTTCGTGGGCTCTGTGTGTCACGCAGATCCACAAGGAGACTGGGCCGCCACAATGACTGCATTGGGTGGCCATATTGTTGCCCAAGGTCCAAAGGGTAAGCGCGACATTCCAATCGCTGACTTTGTAATTGGTCCATTCCAAAACACACTTGCATTCAACGAAATTGCAATTGAAGCAGTGATCCCAGCACCAAAGGGTGTTCGAGTTGGCAATTACCTAAAGCTTGAGCGTCGCGTTGGTGACTTTGCAACTGCATCTGTTGCTGTCACGCTAGACATGAATGGCGACACTGTTGCTTACGCAGGAATTGCTCTTGCTGGAGTAGGCGGTCGAACTATCAACGCAAACGAGGCTGCTTCAGCACTTGTCGGCAAGAAGCTAACTGCTGAAAACATTGCATCAGTTGCTGCGGAAGTTGCAGCAGCAGCAGAACCTCGCACTGATCACCGTGGATCAGCAGACTACAAGCGTCAGATAGTAAAGACATTCGTAGAGCGAATCCTTCTAGGACTTCTAAACACATCACAGAAAGCGGCATAACAATGACCAGTCTTTATGACGAAGTACAGGCAGCACCCGGAGAAGGTGTTCCAACCCGACGCGTAACTATCAAAGTTAATGGCGCCGATCGCACTGTTGATGTTGAGCCACGCTTGCTACTTGCTCACCTGTTACGTCAAGGCCTTAAGCTAACCGGCACCCACACTGGTTGCGACACTTCAAACTGTGGTGCTTGCACCATCTTGTTTGATGGCCGTCCAATCAAGTCCTGCACCATGCTTGCCGTGCAAGCTGATGGTCACAGCCTTGAAACCGTTGAAGGCCTTGCATCAGCAAGTGAACTTCACCCAATTCAAGAAGGCTTCAAAGAAGAGCACGGTCTGCACTGTGGTTTCTGCACTCCAGGAATGATGCTTGCAGCTAAGGCACTTCTAGATAAGAACGACAATCCAACAGAGGATGAAGTTCGCTGGGCACTGTCCGGCAACCTATGCCGCTGCACGGGCTACCAAAACATCGTTAAGTCAGTTCTATGGGCCGCAGAAAAAATGCGCGCGGAATCTAAATAGGTAGGGGATTTAGTCATGGCATTAGATGAGATCAAAATTGGCGGACTTGGCGCAAGCCGTCGTCGCGTCGAAGACAACCGCTTCATCCGCGGAAAAGGTAACTATGTCGATGACATCGTGTTGCCGGGCATGCTTCACATGGAACTACTTCGTAGTCCTGTTGCTCACGCTCGCATCAAGTCAATCGACGTCAGCAAGGCTTACGACATCCCAGGCGTTCGCTTAGTTCTAACTGGCGAAATGATGGCAGCTCGTAACCTTGCTTGGATGCCGACATTGTCTTACGACACTCAGGCAGTACTTGCTACTGACAAGGTTCGTTTCCAGGGCCAAGAAGTTGCTGCAGTTATTGCGGACGATCCATACATCGCAAAAGATGCCTGCCAGGCAATCGTTGTTGAGTATGAACAACTTCCAGTAATCGTTAACCCTTTCCAGGCAATGGAATCCGGTTCCGAAGTAATTCGTGACGACAAGGAAAACCAGTCTGGAAACAAGATTTTCGATTGGGAAATCGGCGATAAGGCAGCAACTGATAAGGCATTCGCTGAAGCAGATGTTATTTCCAAGATGGAACTGCACTACCCACGTTCACACCCATCTCCAATGGAAACCTGTGGTTCAATCGCAGACTTCAATCGCGCGACTGGCAAGCTAACCGTTTACATGACTTCGCAGGCTCCGCACATTGTGCGCGCTGCAGTAGCCATGGTTGCCGAACTTCCAGAACACATGATCCGCATCGTTTCACCTGACTTGGGTGGTGGCTTTGGTA
>CAIYGJ010000012.1 GCA_903925705.1 uncultured Actinomycetes bacterium
GACGCACGTTCCATGATGAAGGACTTAGTCGCCAATGATATTCCATTTTTTGGAATCTGCCTTGGTGGACAGTTACTTGCCACAGCCGTTGATGGCAAAGTTGGTCCCACTCCAGTTCCAGAAATTGGAGTTGCTTCATTTCGCGTGACCGCTGACGCCGCTAACGACGCAGTATTTACCCATCTTGCTGGGAAAGACGTAATTGCCGCAGAGTGGCACAAGGATTACATAACCGATCTACCGGATGAAGCAATAGTTTTGGCTGGAAACGATGTGTGTCCGGTTCAGGCATTTCGAATTGGCGAGAACGTTTATGGCGTGCAATTTCACCCGGAAATTGATTCGGAGATTTTTTCATCCTGGGCAGCAACTGATGATGAACTGGCAAAGTTGGACTACACCATCGAGCAGGCTTGTGAGCAAGTTGCCGCAGCTGAAGCTGAGTTGATCAAGACGTGGAAGCCGGCATTCCAAGCCTGGGCTCAGTTAGTAAAGGATCAACAGGCTAAAGCGTTGTGAGTGAAGCACGCGGATCTACTCAACTTGCTCGGCTAGCTCGAATGGGCTTTGCGAACACCCAGGTCTGCCAAGACATATTAAGCAAGGCTCCCGCGTTAGATGCCAAGTTGGAGTTCGTAAAGGATTCACCAGATCCTGACGCGTCTCTTTCTGCACTGGCCAATGTGATTGCCTCTGGCGGGATCGACATTGAGTCGTTACCAGAAGAGAAATTCCGCGACCTAGCGAACTTGCTCGGTTCTTCGATAGCCATCTCAGAACATCTTGAACGCCATCCATCACATATCAGCTATGCACTGGAAACAACGGATGTTCCAACTTCTACCCAAATGCTCAATGACTTACTCGGTGCAGTTTCGACACTCAACTGGGATGAAGCACTGCTGGCACTGAGAGTTGCCTACCGTCGACAAGTTTGCGCAATTGTTGCAGTTGATCTTCGCGCTGTGAAAGATAGCACTGCAATCCTGCCGGGTATCGCGCAGGCTTTAAGTGATTTGGCAGATGCCGTGATTGCTAGCGCATTAGTAATTGCTCGGGCAAATGTCACCCACGACGACAAAGTACGAATTGCAGTTATCGCAATGGGTAAGTGCGGCGCTCGAGAACTGAACTACGTAAGTGACGTTGATGTCATGTTTGTAGTTGAGCCAGCAGCAGGCGCAACTGACGAAGAAGCCATAACCATTGGCAGCGAAATTGCCAAAGGAGTAATTCAGGCTTGTTCATCTATAACCGCTGAAGGAACCATCTGGGATGTCGATGCCGCGCTTCGGCCAGAAGGAAAATCTGGTGCACTAGTTCGCACTTTGGATAGTTACCTGGATTATTACAATCGTTGGGCCCAGACCTGGGAGTACCAGGCATTACTTAAGGCCCGCCCAATGGCAGGAGACTTTGAACTAGGACAAGAGTTCGTTGCCGCGATTTCACCGCTGATTTGGCAAGCCTCGAGTAGGCCGAACTTTGTTTCGGACGTACAAGCCATGCGCGAGCGGGTCGCTGATCTTTTGCCAGCCAAAGATGCGGATCGCGAACTAAAACTAGGTCGCGGGGGATTGCGAGACGTTGAATTCGCAGTGCAGCTTTTGCAAATGGTGCATGGCCGTACTGATGACCTAGTTAGGAATCCAAATACTTTGTTAGCCCTGGAGCAACTTGCCACTTGGGGCTATGTCGGGCGGGAAGATGCTGCGACATTAGATGCGGCCTATCGATTCTTGCGAACTTTAGAACATCGGATTCAGCTCTACCGCATGCGCAGAACTCACATCGTGCCAACCGACGAAGCTGACCAGCGCAGACTCGGGAGGTCAATGGGATTCGCATTAGATCCAGTTTTAGATTTGACCAAGGAGTGGAAAAAGCATGCTCGTGAAGTTCGACGCATTCATGAAAAACTTTTTTATCGCCCGTTACTGCAGGCCGTTGCCAAATTAGATAGCAGTGACTCCAAGCTTTCAACAGATGATGCTAGGAGCCGACTTAAAGCACTTGGCTACGTTGATCCAGATAGCGCATTGCGCCATTTGGAGTCGTTAACTTCTGGCGTGACCCGACGGGCAGTTATCCAGCGAACCTTACTGCCAGTCATGTTGGAATGGTTTGCTGATACCCCAGACCCAGACGCTGGCCTTTTGGGATTTAGAAGAGTGAGCGAAGCCCTCGGCACAACGCCTTGGTACTTACGACTACTTCGCGATGAATCTGCGACGGCACAACGCCTCGCTATCATCTTGGGCTCGAGTAGATATGCAACTGACTTGTTACTCAAATCTCCTGATGCAGTTAACTTTCTAGCAACCGAAGAGTCATTGCTGCCTAAATCCCAAGCAGATCTACTCGAAGAAGCTTTGGCAACTGCAGATCGTTATGACGACTCAGCCGAAGCTGTAATGGCTTTGCGGGCAATGCGAAGACGTGAATTATTCAAGATCAGCGCTTCCGACATTCTTGGATTAACCAACATTGAGACAGTTGGAAATCAACTGGCAGTAGTTGCGACTGCAACAATTTCCGGAACTCTGTCTGCAATAGTCTCGCAAACACCAAATGCGCCGAGGTTTTCGATTATTGCTATGGGTAGATACGGCGGCGGTGAATTAAGTTACGGCAGCGATGCTGATGTGATGTTTGTTTATGGTGACGTAGACGATTCCGATGATCCAAGCGCTACTGAGCAGGCTGCACAGACTGCTCATGCGATAGCTAACGAACTTCGCACTTTACTCATGGCACCAAGCACTGATCCAGAACTGATAATTGATGCGGACTTAAGGCCAGAGGGTAAGAGTGGACCACTAGTACGAAGTCTCAATTCGTTTCAGGCGTATTACCAAAATTGGTCTTCGGGCTGGGAAACCCAAGCGCTACTTCGAGCCAAGCCAGTTGCCGGGGACATGTCACTGAGTGAAGAATTCATTTCGTTAATTTATCCAATTCGATTTAAGCCAGAAGGATTACCAGAGTCTGAACTTCGTGAAATCAGGCGACTGAAGGCACGCATGGAATCTGAAAGATTGCCACGTGGTGTTGACCCAGGGCTACATACCAAACTTGGACCTGGTGGACTATCTGACATTGAATGGCTGGTGCAGATAAAGCAGCTGGAGTTCGGATTTAAGCTTCCAGAGATAACGAATCCGGAAACTTTGCCAGCACTTCGACAAGAGGTCGCTTGTGAATTGGTTTCGCAATCAGATTTTGCTCAACTTGAGGCCGCTTGGACCTTGGTTATGCGCGTAAGAAATGCCTCGATGTTGGTTCGGGGTCGCGCTTCCGACACAGTCCCAACTGACTTAGTTGAACTTGGTCGGGTTTCACACTTGCTTGGATACGGTCTGCGTGGGGGACAGCAGTTAACCGACGAGTATCGTCGACTAACCCGACGTTCGCGTTCTGTAATCAAACGCGAGTTTTACGGCGAAGTGGAAACTTCTTAGCGGTTCTTCCAAACTGCAATTGCTCCTGCAAGATCTTCCAGCGCAGTACCGACAGACTTAAAGTAGGTAATTTCATCATCTGAAGTTCGACCGTTTTAGATGATTCGTAAGCTCCGATAATTACATCTAGATCGGAGAGC
>CAIYGJ010000013.1 GCA_903925705.1 uncultured Actinomycetes bacterium
CAAAAATCCAAATATTATTTTTGCTGATGCTGATTTAGATGCCGCGATTGATAACGCATTAACGGCTGTCTTCTTACACTCGGGCCAAGTATGTTCAGCTGGCGCAAGGCTCTTAGTTGAGAAAAAAGTGCATGACCAAGTTGTTGATGAGATTTCGCGACGTGCCGACTTAATTCGCCTTGGTGGGTCACATGATGACGATGCCGAAACTGGAGCGCTAATCAGTGCAGGGCATCGTGACAAAGTTGAGCGCTATGTGTCCGACGCTCTTGCCGAAGGCGCCGTATTGCGCGCTGGTGGTAAGCGCCCAGAAGGATCTCAGTTCGCAAACGGCTTTTTCTATCGCCCAACTGTTTTAGATAACTGCACTACTGAAATGTCTTGTGTTCAAGATGAATCTTTCGGACCAATTTTGACTGTAGAAACTTTTGAAACTGAAGAAGAAGCTATCGAACTTGGCAATGACACAATCTTTGGTCTGGCTGGCGCTGTTTGGACACAGGATTCAGAAAAAGCCCAAAGGGTTGCCCGCGGCCTTCGCCACGGAACAATTTGGATCAACGATTATCACCCTTATGTTGCCCAAGCGGAATGGGGTGGCTTCAAGCAATCAGGTAACGGACGCGAACTTGGTGAAGCCGGGCTTTCAGAATATCTAGAGCACAAACATATTTGGCAAAATCTCGCTCCAGCACCATCGGAGTGGTTCACCCCAGCGAAAGGGCAAGTAAATGTCTGATAACACCAGTGCCATCTCGGTAAAAAACCTTTGGCAAGTCTTCGGCCCTAATCCAGACAAGATTGTTGGCAGTCCTGATGCCAGTTTGCCTCGAGCTGAACTACGAGAAAAGACAGGCAACACCGCTGCTGTCCGGGACGTTTCTTTTGATGTTGCACCCGGTGAAGTTTTCGTAGTTATGGGTCTATCTGGTTCTGGAAAATCTTCTTTGGTTCGCTGTCTAACCAGGCTGATCGAGCCAACTTCCGGCAGCGTGGTGATGAATGGCGAAGACGTTCTCAAGGCAAGCGAAGCCCGGTTGCGTGAATTACGTCGTACTAAATTTTCCATGGTCTTTCAGAATTTTGGTTTATTGCCGCATCGCAAAGTTATAGACAACATTGCATTCGCTTTAGAAGTCAATGGCATCAAAAAGGAATTGCGGCACGCTCGCGCTAATGAAGTTATTGAACTTGTTGGACTTCAAGGTTTTGCGCAGGCTTATCCAGAGCAACTCTCTGGTGGTATGCAGCAACGCGTTGGCCTCGCCCGCGCACTTGCCGTAGATCCTGAAGTCATGTTCCTGGATGAACCATTTTCTGCGCTAGATCCACTGATTCGTCGCGATATGCAAACCGAAGTCATGCGCCTTCACGAAGAACTTGGCAAAACTATGGTGTTCATTACCCATGACTTGGCAGAGGCTCTCAAAGTTGGCAACCGTATCGCAATCATGCGCGATGGTGCGGTGGTACAAATGGGTACGGCAGAAGAATTAATTGCCAATCCAGCAGATGCCTACGTGGAAGATTTCACGCGCGATGTTCCTAAATCACATGTGTTAACTGTTCGAACCATTGCGCGCCCGCTAGCAGACACCGAAACCGCAACCGGCCGAACTATCCCAGCCGACACAATCATTCGCGATGCGACTGCAGCTGTGCTCGATGCAAATGGGCCTGTGGGCGTTGTCGAAAACGGGAGCCTGATTGGTTACGTTAAATCTCGAGACATCTTGCAGGTTGTCGGAGGCGGTAATCACGCATGAGCGTTAGGACTGAACCTAGCCTGATAACTGCCCCTAAGAGGATTAAGCGCAGTTGGTTACTGGGCATTCTTTTTCTTTCTTGGGTAGTTCTTGCGCGCCTCACAAAAGGGAAAGCGACACTTGAGTTACCAGTTCCAGAGAACACTGTTTTCACAACCTGGGCTGGCGATGTCGCTGACTCAATTCGTGGAAATAGAAGTGATGGTGCTGCTTTTAAATACTTCTTTAATCCGGTACGAGAGTTTATTGACGGATTTGTTAATGCAATCCGAGAATTGATCGCAATTCCAAATGGCAATTCAAGCATTCCAGTTCTAGGTTGGCTCGGAGTGCTTGCACTAATCGGATTTATCGTCTATTCGATATCATATCTTCGAATGGCATTAGCGGCAGTATCGTTGACATTTGCTTGCGGCGCTTTAGGACTGTGGACAGATTCGATGGACACCCTCGCCATGACGCTGGCTGCCGTTATCTTGTCTCTCGCAATCGGTATTCCAGTCGGTATCTGGGCAGGTTTGTCTGATCGGGCTTTAAAAGCAGTGACACCAATTCTTGACTTGGCTCAGATTTTGCCAACCCTGGTTTACTTGGCTCCGCTTGCACTCTTCTTCCTGATCGGTCCAGCCTCAGCAACCATTGCAACCATGGTTTACAGCATTCCGATTGCGGTTCGATTGACCGCATTTGGAATTCGTGGAGTTCCTACTAGTCCAGTTGAGGCCGGGACTTCGATGGGAACCACCAAGGGACAACTTCTAAAAAAGGTTCAGCTACCCATGGCATCTCGAACCATAATTCTTGGCATAAATCAAACGGTTATGGCAGCGCTTTCTTTCGTTGTTATTGCTGCTTTGATTGGTGCTCCTGGACTTGGTAAGCCAGTTGTCGAAGCTTTGATCATTCGCAATGTTGGAGAAGGATTTGTTGCAGGTCTGGCAGTCGTGCTAATTGCAATTATGTTGGATCGAAGTACATCCGCGGCAATCCAGAAAGAAGGTTCCTTTGTTCCGCCTTCGCAGGCCGATCGCAAGCGTAGAAAACTAGGGTTACTTCTTGGTGGCACGTTGACAATTGTGAGTATCGTTTTGTCTAGACAACTTGCATGGGCTGCATTTTTTCCTGAGCAAATAAGCATAAGCAAAGCGGTTGCTCACGCCACTGACTCATTTGTTATTTGGGTAACTGAAAATCTAGAGTTCCTCACAGCAGGACTTAGCAAGGTTGTTACTGTCGGCGTACTAAATCCACTTGAAAGTATTTTGTCTAATTCGCCTTGGTTTTTGACGGTCACAATGATCACATTAATTTCATTGATTCTCGGTGGTGTTCGTTCGGCGTTCGTAAGTTTCGTCTTGCTGATTGCGATTGTCGCCAGTGGACTTTGGTTTGACACCATGATCACATTCACCCAAACCATCGTGGCGACACTGCTCACTATGGCAGTTGGAGTTGTAGTTGGAGTTTGGGTCGGTCGCAGCACAAGAGCTGAACGAGCCCTACGTCCAATCTTGGATGCCGGACAAACCCTGCCAGCTTTTGTCTACTTGATTCCTATGCTCGGATTCTTTGGGCCATCCAGATTTACCGCCATTGCAACGGGAATTGTTTACTCAATCCCAATTGTGGTGAAAATTGTGGGTCAGGGCATACGGGAGGTGCCAGTAAACATGATCGAAGCGGCCACTTCTGCCGGATCCACAAAGTGGCAATTGATAACGAAAGTACAACTTCCAGCCGCAAAGAAGTCCCTACTGCTGGCAACTAATCAAGGATTAATATTTGTACTTGCAGTTGTGGTTATCGGAGGCTTTGTCGGCGCAGGCGGACTTGGCTACCTGGTAATCCTTGGCGGATCAAAGCCACAATTACAAGGAAAAGGCCTGGTTGCAGGGTTCTCGATCTTGCTACTTGGCGTAATGATCGATCGAATCGCGCAATATACGGTGGCTCGAAATTCGGCCCCAAAGCACTAGATTTCAAACTAACGAACGTTGGTTTGAAGAGTTATCGAAAGATAGCTCGTTTCCTAGCAAGGAGATAAGAATGACTCGGAACAAGAAGGTTGCTGCGAAAGCCTCAGTGCTTGCTGCAGCTGCTGCACTTCTGTTGTCAGCATGTGGTGGCGCTGGTGTAGATGCAAATGCATCTACAGCTCCAACAGGTGATGGCGCAGCATGTGGCTCATACGCAATTGCAATGCATGCTTGGGTTGGTTACACAGCCTCAGCTCAGGTTGTAACCGAAGTAGCAAAAGCTAACGGTTGCGACATCTCACAGGTCACACTGGAAGAAGCTGGCGTTACATATGACGCTATGGAAGCTGGTTCCGTTGACGTTGTTATCGAAGATTGGGGC
>CAIYGJ010000014.1 GCA_903925705.1 uncultured Actinomycetes bacterium
ACAAATCTGACGCAGGATCATTTAGATTTTCACGGTTCTATGGAAAATTACTTTGCTGCAAAATCACTTTTGTTCACTCCTGAATTTTCAAAACAAGCTGTTATTTGTACTGACGACAGTTGGGGAATAAAACTTGCCACAGAAACCCAAATTCCTGCAATCACCCTTGGCAGCCAAGGTGATTGGAAAACTTATCCTGCAATTTCGAATTCAAATGGATTAACAACTCAGAAGATTGAGATTGAGAATTCTGATTCAATTTCACTTACCGTTAACATGCTCGGTGCTTACAACGCCACCAATGCCGCCTGCGCGCTTGCTGCAAGTCATTTACTTGGCCTTGGAATTGCTGGAATTCTTGAATCACTGCAACATGTTCGACCGATCCCTGGTCGACTAGAAAGAGTTTCGATAGCAAGTGCAGGAACCGCAATCGTGGATTATGCGCACACACCAGATGCAGTGGCAACGGTTCTAACGGTTATTAGAGACGCGAATCCCAAAAAGATTATTACGGTAATTGGTTGTGGTGGCGATAGAGATGTGTCTAAACGACCTTTAATGGGAAAGGTCGCATCTCAGCTTTCAGACATCGTGGTGATTACTGACGACAACCCAAGATCCGAAGATCCAGCCGCAATTCGTAAGTCCGTTGCTGAAGGTGCCCGCGATGGCAAAGCTCAGGTGTTCGAGATTGGGGATCGCAGGGCCGCAATTTCCCAGGCACTAAAACTCGCTGAAGATGAAGATGTCATCGCGATACTCGGCAAGGGACATGAAACTGGCCAGGAGATTTCTGGCGAGATACTTTCGTTTGACGATCGAGTCGTAGTCAGGCAGGAGTCTGAAAATGTATGACTTAAATCTCGGACAAATCTGTGAGATTGTTGGCGGCAAGTTAGTCGGCGATGCATCAACCCGAGTCACCGGAATATCGATTGACTCTAGGACTACAAAACCAGGAGATTTGTTTGCGGCAATTGTTGGCGAACGCGTTGATGGGCATGATTTCGTCATCAAAGCGAGTGAAGAAGGTGCGGTCGCTTCGCTTGTTTCCAAATCTTCAATAGGTGAATATGTTCTAGTTCCAGAATCACCAGATTCGCTCGATCCCGTAATTCACGCGATCGCGAAAGTTTCGGCCTATGTCAGAACTCTGATGCAAGGCATTGAGATCATCGGTATAACTGGGTCATCCGGAAAAACTTCAACAAAAGATATGATCGGCCAGATCCTGTCTCATGCCGGAGTTACTCACGCGCCTGCTGGTTCTTTAAATAATGAACTTGGATTACCTTTAACTTTGCTTTCTGCCCCTCGCGACGTCAAGTATCTTGTTGCAGAGATGGGAATGCGTGGCCTGGGGCACATATCGCATCTATGTAAATTAGCTCAACCAACAATCGGTGTGATTACCAACGTGGGACAGGCGCACATTGGTGAGGTTGGCAGCATCGAAGGAATTGCGAAAGCTAAATCTGAACTTGTTAGCGCGATTCCGGCATCAGGTGTCGTAATTCTTAATGCTGATGATGATCGCGTTATGGCAATGCGCACCTTGACCGAAGCTACCGTTTTTACGTATGGTTTTTCTAAAGTTGCTGATGTCCGAGCTGAGAACTTGCATTTGTCTGCCCATGGGAGCTACAACTTTGATTTGATCTACAGGGGAGAACGAATTCCTGCTTCGATCCCAATTCTTGGCGAACACAACGTTCTAAATGCTTTGGCCGCCGCAGCAGTTGGGCTTGCGGTTGGAATAGAAGTTCAAGATATTGCTAAGTCTTTGGTTACGCTTCAGCAAAAGAGCAAATGGCGAATGGAAGTTCATCAATTGCCTAGAAATGTAACCATCATTAATGATGCTTACAACGCCAATCCAGAATCCTTGACGGCTGCGCTAGAAACTTTGGTTGCAATCCCGGCAACTGGCAGTACCTTCGCAATTCTGGGCAAGATGCACGAACTAGGCCAGACCAGTGATGCCATCCATTTTCAGATGGCAAAGTTGGCAACGAAAATAGGTGTAACCCATGTAATTGCAGTTGGCGAGTCAGCCAAGTCATATGGTTTGCCAAGACCTGCGACCAAACTAGATTCGGGAAATGGGCCTGATGGCACAGTCCAAAATTCGGTGTGGTTGCCCGATTTTGCAAGTGCTTGCGACTACATTGTTAATGAAGTTAATTCTGGTGACATTTTGTTGTTCAAGGCTTCAAGAGCTGAAAAATTCGAAGTGCTTGCCGATCAGATTGAAGTTGTTTTGCGCGCGAAGTGGGGCCAACAGTGAAGCTTGTAGTGCTAGCTGGTGCATTGGCGACATTGTTTTCACTCATCGGAACTCCATTACTAATTAACTTCCTTCGCAAGCGAGGAATTGCCCAGGCGATTCGTGAATCTACTGACAACATCAACTATCCGGAGCACGGAAGTAAGCGTGGCACTCCATCCATGGGTGGTGTAGCCATTGTTGGATCAGTGATTCTTGCTTACTTCTTAGCGCACTTGATTGTGATGCGACCACCAACAGCATCCGGTCTCCTAGCAATATATTTAATGTTTGCCTTAAGCCTGGTTGGCATGGCTGACGATTATTTAAAGATCTTCAGGCAGCGAAGCACTGGAATCCGGGCTCGGACCAAACTGCTTGGACAAGCGGTTGCCGCACTTTCATTTGGCTACTTGGCCCTTCAGTTCCCAGACGAAGGTGGCAATTTTCCTGTCAGTAACGCAATTTCGTGGGTTAGAGATACGAGTTGGATTCTGCCTTCGGTCTTAGTTCTGTTATGGATTTGGTTTTTAGTCACAGGCATTACTAACGGTGTGAACTTAACTGATGGACTTGATGGCTTAGCTATTGGTGCGGCACTTTTGTCTTTCGTTGCATACACGGTTATGTCTATTTGGCAGTATGGCCAAAGCTGCTTCTGGGGAGACATTCCTCGTTGCTATAACGTGCGTGATCCACTTGACCTTGCCGTCTTTGCTGCAGCTACAGCCGGTGCTTGCTTTGGTTTTTTGTGGTGGAACTCCAGCCCAGCCCGAATCTTTATGGGGGATACCGGTTCGCTAGCACTTGGCGGCGCACTAGCAGCGCTTGCCTTGATGACTAGAACGGAATTACTGCTTGGTTTGATCGGCGGACTATTCGTATTGATTACGCTTTCAGTTATTGCCCAAGTTGGGTCTTACAAATTAACTGGCCGTCGAGTTTTGCGAATGGCGCCGCTGCATCATCACTTTGAAATGACGGGCTGGCCCGAAGTGCTAATTGTGGTTCGCTTTTGGATTATCCAAGGACTTTGTGTTGGCGCGGGCATGGCGCTGTTCTATGCAGAATGGGTGCGGCAGTAAAAGTCATGGCTTCCCTGAATCTTGATGAGTTAAATCGGACTAGTGATTGGTCACAGGTTCGAGTCTGTGTTGTTGGACTTGGAGTTGCTGGTTTCGCAGCAGCGGATGCACTAATTGCATTGAATGCGAATGTAGTTGTCATTGATGCGCACTCAGGTGATCGACAAAAAGAACGAGCCACAATTTTAGAAATCCTTGGCGCTGAAATACGAATGGGGGATGACACTCAACTTCCAGATGGAATTGATTTGCTCGTGCTTTCTCCGGGCGTTTCACCACTGGCTCCAATCGTGAGCGCGGCGCAAGCTTCTGACGTTCAGATCTGGGGCGAGCTAGAACTAGCTTGGCGACTTCGCGATCTGGCTCATCCAGCGCCTTGGTTACTTGTCACCGGTACAAATGGAAAAACCACAACTACTTTAATGTTGGAATCGATTTTGCTAGCTGCGGGTAAGCGCACCGTTGCGGCCGGAAACATTGGTCGCTCACTTGTAGAAGTCGTCATGGACCCAACACCTTGGGACGTTTTGGCAATTGAAGTCGGTGCACCACAGCTGCCATTCGTTTATTCGATTTCACCGCAGGCTGCAGTGTGCCTAAACCTTGCCCAGGACCACATTGACCTATTCGGAAGTTTTGAGGCATATCGCGACGCTAAAGCTAAGGTTTACGAAAGGTGTCAGGTTGCCGCCATCTTCAATGTTGCAGATGCGGAAACTATTCGAATGGTTGAAGAAGCAGAAGTAGTTGAAGGCTGTCGCGCAATTGGCTTCTCTGCGGGAATACCTGACATCTCGATGCTTGGTGTTGTCGAAGAGTTTTTAGTTGACCGTGCATTTTTAGATAACCGCCGCGATGCTGCGTTAGAGTTGGCAGAAATTTCTGACCTTGCAATTCCTGCGGTACATAATATTGCTAATGCCTTAGCTGCTAGCGCGCTAGCGCGCGCCCATGGTGTAGACGCTCGCGCAATCCGTGATGGCCTGCGCTCGTGGCAACCAGCACCACATCGAATAGCGCACGTAGGACAAGTTGCTGGAGTTGACTATATAGATGACTCAAAAGCGACAAACACCCACGCGGCTGCAACGTCTTTGACTGCCTATGAGTCAGTTGTTTGGATTGCTGGCGGAATGGCAAAGGGTCAAAATTTTGATGAATTAGTCGTTGATAACGGACATCGGATGCGAGCTGCAGTGCTTTTGGGGATAGATCAGGATCTGATTGCTGCCTCCCTTGAGCGACACGCTCCGAATGTCCCGATTCATCGCGTTACAAGCAAGGAAACTAATGCAATGGAGTTAGTTGTAGCGCTCGCAGCAGAGTCAGCACAACCCGGGGATACCGTACTTTTAGCACCAGGATGCGCATCTTGGGACATGTTCAAGGATTACTCAGCGCGTGGTGATGCGTTCGCTACCGCAGTGAAGGGACTTGCAACATGACAACAACTAGACCAGTAAATCAAAGCACTCCTGATCGTGGACTTTCTGCTCGCCTAGAGCACCCAATGCTGCATTACCAGATACTGCTTGGTGCAACCGGATTTTTGCTTGCACTTGGAATTGTTATGGTCGCTTCTGCTTCAAGTGTTTTTTCTTACCAGCAAAACAATGGTAATTCTTGGGCGCTGGCTACCAGACAACTAATTTTTGCCGTCATCGGAGTTTTCTTGATGATGGCCGTTTCGAAAATGCATGTTGATTCAATTCGGCGTTGGGCACCTTTATTTATGGTCACGGTCGGTGTTTTGCTTGTTGCAGTTTTGTTAATCGGAACGGCCGTGCATGGACAGAAAAATTGGATTGACTTTGGTGGTCCAATTCGAATCCAACCATCTGAATTTGCCAAACTTGCAATCATCATGTGGGGCGCAGATATTTTGGATCGCAAGTATCACTTACTTGAACAACGAAACCATCTATTGATTCCAGTCCTTCCAGTTTCAGTGACAGTTCTTTTACTGGTTGTGTTACAGGGTGACTTAGGAACCGCGATGGTAATGATGCCGATTATGGCTTCGTTACTTTATTTTGTTGGTGCCCCAAGAAAATGGTTCTTAGTTATGGGAGCAGCCGGACTTGCCGCGATTGCAGCCCTATCCATCGCGGCGCCTTACCGAATGGCAAGATTCACATCTTGGTTAGACCCGTATGCAGATGCCCAAGGCACTGGCTTCCAGGTGATTCATGGTCAGCAAGCACTTGGCTCTGGCGGTTGGTGGGGAGTAGGTCTTGGTGGTTCTCGCGAAAAGTGGGGAACACTTCCCGAGGCTCATACTGACTTCATATATGCAGTACTAGGTGAAGAGCTTGGAATTATTGGAACTATTTTGGTGCTCGTTATCTTTACGGCGATTGCCATTGTGGGCCTTCGAATTGCCCGCAATACCAATGAAGCATTCATTCAAATCGCTTCACTTGGAATCGTCGCCTGGATTGTGACTCAAGCCCTAGTAAACATCGGCGCGGTACTTGGCATCCTGCCAATTACCGGCGTTCCGTTACCTCTAGTTTCTTACGGTGGTTCTTCGCTGATACCCACTTTGCTTGCCATGGGAATCTTGATGGCTTTTGCAAAACACGAGGCTTACCTGCAGGAACAAGATTAATGGCTTGGAATTTAGCGTGAACATAGTTCTGGCGGGCGGCGGAACTGCTGGCCACATCGAACCTGCACTTAATCTGGCTGATCAGTTAAAGGCTATTGACCCCAACATCAACATCACAGTCCTTGGAACAGCACGTGGACTGGAAGTTGATTTGGTGCCAACGCGTGGTTACAAACTTGAACTGATTCCTGCGGTACCGCTTCCTCGGAAATTCAGCGGCGAGCTTGTGACACTTCCTACGCGACTGCGGTCTGCCATCAAACAAACTAGGGACCTATTACATGAGCTAGAAACAGACGTTGTTGTTGGATTTGGTGGATATGTTTCGATACCTGCGTATCTTGCTGCTCGTGGTGAAGTGCCGATCGTGGTCCACGAAGCAAATGCCAGGGCAGGTCTAGCAAATCGTGTCGGCGCCCGATTTGCTGACGCGGTTGCCGAAAC
This sequence comes from uncultured Actinomycetes bacterium, assembly GCA_903925705.1. Classification (GTDB taxonomy): domain Bacteria; phylum Actinomycetota; class Actinomycetes; order S36-B12; family UBA5976; genus UBA5976. Next base: position 6,410 of record CAIYGJ010000014.1, read on the forward strand.
GGTGCCGGGCAGTTTGCCACGCGCTCAATTAATTGGAATCCCGCTACGCAAAGCAATTGAAACCCTTGATCGCAAAATGGTTCGCACGCAAGCACGGGAGAGATTTGGGATAAAGAAAGATGCAATCTGTATTTTGGTTTTCGGTGGCTCTCAAGGTTCAGTGAAACTAAATTCCGTAATTGATGATTGCTTGAAAGCGAATACTTTCGGTAACATCGTCATTTTGCATTCGGTTGGGTTAAAGAACGAATTCCCACAAATTGAATCCGAGTGGTATCGACCGCTCAACTACATTGACCGAATGGATTTGGCCTACGCCGCAGCAGACTTTGTAATTGGAAGAGCCGGCGCTATGACAGTTGCAGAGCTCACCGCAGTTGGACTGCCAGCCTGCTTCGTTCCACTTCCGATTGGAAACGGCGAGCAAAGCCTCAATGCAACTCCAGTTGTCGAAGCCGGTGGCGCAATAATGATTTCAGATTTGGAATTTAGTGCAGATTTCGTGCGTGACCAGATTTTGCCCCTTGTAACTAACGCAACAAAACTCAGTGAAATGTCGACTGCCACCGCTTCGCTAGGACACAAGGATTCAGCAGCAGATCTTGCTAAGTTGGTTTTGTCTGTGGCAGGAAAGGCGAAACCTTGAGTTACTTAACAGGTCGCGTTCATGTTGTGGGCATCGGCGGTGCTGGAATGAGCGGTATTGCTCGGGTACTGCTAGCCAGAGGAATTGAAGTTTCGGGCAGCGACGCCAAAGACTCCCGTCGCCTGCAGGCACTAAAACCACTTGGTGGAAAGGTATTTGTTGGACACGATGCGGCTAATCTAACAATTTCTGGAAGCCAACCTTCGTGTTTAGTCGTGTCCACAGCAATCGGCCCTGACAATTCAGAAGTTGTAATGGCTAATGAGCTTGGTATTCCAGTTGTTAGTAGAGCGGTGGCACTAGCGGAGTTGCTGCAGAATTCGACAGCTATTTCGGTAGCTGGAACTC
>CAIYGJ010000015.1 GCA_903925705.1 uncultured Actinomycetes bacterium
TCAAAAATGTTTGGGCAGCCAGCTTCTTGGCAAACAGTGTGTAGACCTTCAGATTTAACTAAGTCCATGATCTGGGTGTACTCAGGGCCGGTTTTAAGTTTGGTCTTAATCCATTCGGGCTTTCGCTCAATTGGAACTAGAGAATTTCTGGCTTCTATTCGCAGCAGTTTAGGACCATCAGACTTACCCGCAGGCTGGTCTAGGTAAGGAGTACTCACAACATTCAGTCTAGTTGAGTGCTTTGGTAGCGCTTACTTTGCGTCGATGTGCCAAGGCCCAGAATCCAAAACCCAGTGCGCCAAAAAGCAAGGCCAGCATTCCAGTGAGGTTTAGTAATTCAGCGCTTAGTTCCGAGAGATATGCCGCAATCACGACAGCCGATAAATCAGAAATGGAAGTACTTAAAAATTCAGTAAAAGCTGCGCGACTTTGAGTTAGAAACAACGCCCAAATCCCGAATGAAAAAAACAGCCCCAAACAAATTCGCCAAGTGGACTTAAGCCGATCCTTACTGAAATAGAGCGCAATAAATCCAGAGAGAGACATGGCAACTAATGCGGGCAGACTCCAAGTTCCAAAGAAATTTAGCAACGTAGAAATTGTCTGAATGTTGGTGCCAAAAATCTCAATTGCACCAGGTCGCGAATCGTTACCGAATATCTCGAGCACTGCGGAATATTGATCCCCGGAAATCTTTCGCTTTGAAACAGCAAACCCAATTACCGCAATTGGAGTAAATACAATGGCAATGAATTTAAGAGTTGCAACGATAAATCTAGGCATTGAGCGCGAAGTTCTGCGAGATATCTTTTACGATCTGATCGAACACTCGGTGCAGATGAAATTCGGCACGGTCCGCAACTTCTTCGACTGAGATATCACGGCCTAATTCTTTAGACAAAGTGGTTACTCCAGCATCCTTAATTCCACACGGAACGATGCGATCAAACCAACTTAAATCGTTGTTGCAATTCAGTGCAAAACCATGCATGGTCACGCCTTGTGCAACACGCACACCAATGGCCGCAATCTTTCGATCTTCAATCGGGTCTAAAACCCAAACTCCACTTCGACCTTTTACTCGAGAGGTTTCGAGGCCAAAGTCTGTGCAAATACCAATCAATACGTCTTCAAGTCTCCGAACGTGCGAAACCACATCCATGGGTGAAGGTAGATGCAAGATCGGGTAGCCAATTAGTTGGCCAGGCCCATGCCACGTTATTTTTCCACCACGATCAACGTCCACAACCGGGGTACCGTCCGATGGACGTTCGAATGTTTCGGTCCGACGTCCTGCCGTGTAAACCGAAGGGTGCTCTAACAGCAAAACTGAGTCTGGTAGCAAATTCGCAACAACTTGTTGGTGTAAATCTCGCTGCATGTCCCAGGCGGATTGATAGTCGATGGGGTTACCATCAAGACCAATTCGCGTCACCATTAGTTGCACGTCTTTAGCCTAGGTCCAAATAATGCGACAAAATCCAGACCATGGGGCAAAAACTGCGGATTTAACTTGGTGAATTAGACTAAATACGTATTTCACTCAACTGCAAAGGCTTTACCCGTATGTCCGAACAAACCACTCATCGCGCATCCAAGACCTCTACCAAAGGCAGAAAAGTCCTTTGGGGAGCACTCGCTGTAATCATTGCGTGGTTCGCAATTTCAGGGGTAGCCGGACCACTGTTCGGGAAGCTTTCAAGCGTTCAGCAAAACGATAATGCTGGCTTTTTGCCGTCTTCAGCTGAGTCAACTAAGGCATCTGAGCTAGCAACTAAGTTCACTTCGCAGGACACTTCGATTTTGCCAGCGTTGGTAATCTTTACCGGGCCGGCTGATGCTGCGGGAGTTGCGGCGGTTGGTGAATTTGGAGTTGCCGTTGCTTCTGCGCCCGTTGCAGGTACAAATTCCACAGTTGGGGATTACTTAGCCAACGGCGCGCAGTTAATTCCAATTCCTTCACAAGATGGAAAAGCCATTTTGATGTCGATTCCTTTGGACAACGACAAGCTTGCAGCTCCACTTGAAAACGAAAAGCCGGCCTTACCTGAGGTAGTCAAGGCAATTAGGGCCCAAGCTGCAGACGTATCGGGATTTGAATCCCACGTCACAGGTATTGGTGGAATCTTGGCTGACTTGTTCGACAGCTTTGGTTCTATCGATACCAGCCTGTTGGGTACAACGCTTATTGTTGTTGCTCTCATTTTGATTGTGGTTTATCGATCACCAGTGCTTTGGATTATTCCGCTATTTTGTTCGGTGATCGCACTTTCCCTAGCTGGTGGTGTTGTTTACTTGCTAGCAAAAGAAGGCATTCTTGATCTTGATGGTCAGTCGCAAGGAATTTTGTCAGTGTTGGTTATTGGTGCGGCAACTGACTACGCCCTTTTGTTGATCGCTCGATACCGCGAGGAATTGCATCACTACGAAAGTCGCGTTGATGCAATGATCAGAGCCTGGAAGGGTGTCGTTGAACCAATTACGGCTTCCGGCTTGACCGTTATTTCTGGTCTGTTAGTTTTAGGGCTTTCAGATTTGAAGTCAGTTCGATCACTTGGACCAGTTGCTGCGATCGGTGTTATCGCCGCGCAACTAGTCATGCTTACGATGTTGCCAGCGATTCTTGTGCTTATGGGCAGATGGATTTTTTGGCCGAAGCGACCTTCACACGATGATGTGGATGAAAAACTCTCTGGAATTTGGTCAAAAGTTGCGGCCCTAGTTGGACGCAAACCGCGATTAACTTGGATTTCTACCGGTTTGTTTTTAATTATTGCCATGTCCTTCGCCACGCAATTGAAGACAAGCGGATTAGCGACATCACAGGCATTCACCGGGAAACCTGATTCCGTAGTTGGCCTAGACAAACTTTCGGAGCACTTCCCAGCAGGTTCTGGTGATCCAACAATTGTTATCGCGCCTGAAGCCGATAAAGAAGCTTTGATGTCTGCGCTTAGCAAGGTTGAAGGTGTTGATGAAGTTAAGCAAACTACAACACCATTTATACCCGGCGGGCCAGAGCCAACACCGATTGTGGTTGACGGCTTAGTCCAAATTGAGTTAATTCTGGATAAGCCTGCAGACTCAGTTGAGGCACAAGGGTTTATTCCAGGAATTCGGGAAGCCGCAAAAGCTGCGAGTGATACTGCATTGGTCGGAGGATCTTCGGCTGTCAATTTTGATATCCAACAAACCAACAA
>CAIYGJ010000016.1 GCA_903925705.1 uncultured Actinomycetes bacterium
AAATCAGTCTCGCCTACAGATGCTGCGAATGCCTTAGAAACCATTACTAGCCAATACGACATTCCTGCAAGCAGTATCGAATTAGGTTCTGAAAGATCTTCTTGGCTAGATCTGGTTCAGCGCGTCATCTCGTTGCGAACGCCAGTTGCGGTCGGTCTGCCTATAGATGGTGATCCTGCGGGAGTGCCCGTTAATGTTTTAACAAAGGTCGACCGAAACTGTGGTGTTGTGGCCATTGGCCAGGATTTGCTTCTAGTGAAATTGATGGATTCAGAATGGACTCTAGTCACAATGAAAAATACTGTGGTGCACCACAACCTAACTGAATCCTGGCGAATTCTGACAGATCAGATTTCAGCTTCAACTACGCAACTTGCGGCCAGTGACTTGGTTGGGGATGAAACTGAAATTGTGAATTCTCTTGAGGCATTTCGTAGTTTGCACCTGCCCCCGCATCTATCAAAACGGTCTACCGATGCACTTGAATCTGCAGCAAAGATCTTGCTTGTATGTCGCGGCGCAATGGCAAAATCAGTGGCCTTGCATAGTCCCAGCACTGATCGATTAAGAGTCCAGTTACTAGAGGATCTAATAGCAAAAAGTAGAACTGTACTGCAGTCAGTTGTTACTAACTAGCTGGTTAAGGCCCACCCTGGCTATGTACGCCGCCATCAACATGAATAATTTCACCAGTTGTTGCCGGGAACCAATCTGAAAACATCGCGATACAGGCCTTAGCAGTTGGCACGGGGTCAGAAGTATCCCAACCGATTGGGGCTCTACGTTGCCACATCGGACCAAACTCATCGAAACCTGGGATCCCCTTGGCAGCCGTTGTGTACAGCGGCCCCGCTGCAATCAGATTTACCCGAACATTCTTAGGCCCTAAGTCTCTTGCCAAATATCGGCAAGTTGATTCAAGTGCAGCTTTGGATACACCCATCCAGTCATAGAACGGCCAGGTTACAGTTGCGTCAAAATCTAGGCCAAGAAGTTGGCCACCACGCTCTTGCATTAATGGCAAGGTCGCCATACCCAATGACTTAAGTGAGAATGCGGAAATTTCTAAAGCTACTTTTACATCTTCCCATTCAGTGTTCAAAAAGTTTCCACCCAGCGCTGATTCTGGCGCGAAAGCGATGGAGTGAAGTACGCCATCCAGGTAGGGCACGTGTTCGGATACAGCATTGGCAAGGTTGGCCAAATCTTCCTTGTTTGTCACATCCAACTGCACGATTGGTACTTCACTTGGCAGACGTCCAGCGATGCGCTTAGTTAGCCCGGCAGCGCGCCCAAAGGAAGTAAGAACTACGTTGGCACCTTGTTCCTGAGCCAATCTCGCCACGTGAAAAGCGATTGATGAGTCAGTGAGAACGCCAGTGATGAGCAGGTTCTTACCCTCGAGAATTCCCATAGCGCTCTAGTGTCCCATACCTAAGCCGCCATCGACAGGAATGACAGCACCCGTAATGTATGCGGCTTCTTCAGAAGCTAAGAAGGCGACAGCATCGGCAACCTCAGAGGCTGATCCGTATCTGGCAAGTGGAATATTGCCGACAATCTGTGCTTTTCGATCATCTGACAGTTCAGCCGTCATGTCAGTATCAATGAAACCTGGCGCCACAACGTTTATGGTTACGCCGCGAGAACCAATTTCGCGTGCCAGGGATCTGGACGCTCCTACTAAACCCGACTTTGACGCTGCGTAATTCACCTGACCAGCTGACCCCATTAGAGCAACCACGCTTGATACGAAGATTATTCGGCCACTTCGCGCCTGTGTCATTGCCCGAGTTGCGCGCCGAGCAACTCGGATAGCTCCAACTAAATTCGTGTTTAAAACGTCGTTAATGTCGTCATCTGTCATTCGCACCAACAACTTGTCTTTGGTGATTCCGGCATTTGCAACCGCAATTTCAACCGGGCCAAACTTCTCTTCAATTTGAGTAAAGGCCGCATCAACACTTTCGGTGCTTGTAACGTCGCATTGAACTACATTTAGTCCTTCGATTGGTTCACCACTTCGGCTGGTAACGACTACCACATCACCTAACGACTCAAATTTTCGGGCAACAGATAGTCCGATCCCGCGATTTCCGCCTGTTACCAACACAACTCGTGACATGACTTAAGGCTACCGCCTGACTGCGAGATCTTTGGTTAGGGTTAAAGAACCTAGAGAGTTCTTGCCAAATGATACAAATTTTGAATTCGCTGTCTCCAGAAACATTGTCGTCTGCTGCACTTGATGCCGCCGCGAGTCATGGAGCCACAGTCGCACAGTTCCGCATCGCAAAACACCAAATGCGAGGGGTTTCGTTGCGTGATGGCGACGTGGAAAACATTGGGTCTGAAACTAATGTTGCCCTCAGTGTTCGTGTTGTGCATTCAGGTGCCTGGGGATTCGCAGCGACAACCGAACTGACACAAGCTAGCGCCATTGAAACAGCCCTTAGAGCCATTCAGGTAGCAAAAATCAGCGCTCAAGTCGTTTCAGATGAAATAGTGCTCGCCAATGAACCAATACACGGTAATCAATCTTGGACCCTGCCGATTGAAATTGATGCCTTCGCAAAGTCGGATGCTGAAGTTATTGACTTCTTACAAAACTGGAATGGCAAGATTGCTAGCTCTTCAATCGTTAGTCACATCGAAAGTAACGTTGGGATGGGGCGGGATCAAACTTTCTATGCGGATTTGGTTGGCAATGAAATTACGCAGCAACGTGATCGAATTTCGGCAGCATTAACCGCGATACATGTCAGTGACTCAGGATTTGAGGACATGCGCACCTGCGCACCTCCTGCTGGTAGAGGCTGGGAGTACTTAGCTGGTGTCGGATGGGATTGGGATTTTGAAATT
>CAIYGJ010000017.1 GCA_903925705.1 uncultured Actinomycetes bacterium
AGCTGATATGATTTCTATGGCGAGACCTTTTCTTGCCGATCCAGCCTTTGTAGAAAAAGCAAAGGCGGGTAAATCGCAAGGTATTAATGTTTGTATAGCTTGGAATCAAGCCTGTTTGGATCAGGTTTTTGCGAACAAACAATCGCTTGTCGTCAGCTATTGATAACCGGGCAAAGTAATCGAATGCAAAGAAAATCCAAATTATAAAAAGTGTCCACTTGCAAAGTGAATGTAGTGCAGGGGACAGATTTGGATTGATGATTGGCCACGCGTAACCAGCCAAGAAAATGATGCCCAAAGTCTGCAACACAGTCGGGGATAACTTGGTCCACCAGATGATTGCGCTCTTCATTTTCTCCCCATTCTTCGGGTCGCCTGAATCTTAGAATATCGACAAAAGTGTTGGTTTTGCCTTAAGACAGGTCGGTTTTGTCCGTTATGCTTTCAAATTATGAGCGAGCAAAATCAAACTAAATCTATTGATTCTGAAAATCCCAAAATTTATATAATTGCTGCGGCACTAGGCGCCGGGGTGGGATTCATATCTATTGCTTTTCTGTTTGCCGTCATTAGTTTGAAGAATTTAATCTGGACAGGTGATCACGCAAGAACTAGTGCAATCGTTGTTTTTGGAATTTGCACCTTAGGTGGGTTGCTTGTCGGCATCTTGAACCAGACAGCTGAGAAATCAAGATTGGAAGCGCACGACTTTGATGAGGCTATTGCTGACATAGAAGCTGTTGAATCAAAGGAAGCGCCACCCGCTCGCCTGATATTTGGCCGAGCTGGGCTTGGCATTGTTTCACTGGGATTTGGTGGCCCACTAGGTCCAGAGGCACCACTGATTGCATTAGTTGCACAACTAAGTTCTCGACTTTCACATATTTTGCGCGTTACTCAAGCCCGAGTTGTTGAACTTTCGGTAGCTGGTTCCCTTGGAGTGTTATTCGGTGTGCCATTAGTACTTGCTGGAATCGAAAGTGAAGAAAAGGCTAAGAATCGAAATCTTGGTCAAAGGATTGTTGCCAGAGGACCAGAAATTTTGGCAGCTATTTCATCGCTGTTCGTTATTACTAAATTGCTACCAGAAGTTGGAATCCACCAATTCACCTCAGCCAATTCTGTTGAGGTCGGGTTCGGCATCGACTTAATATGGGTGGCTTTAATCGCGGTGCTTGCAGCATCTCTAGGACTTGCGATTGTTCGAGCTACACCAAAGGCACGCGAGTTGGTGGTTTCTAAGATTCCAGGCGGTGCGATTCCTACCGGTTTGTTGAGTGGATTGATTCTTGGAGCAAGTGCTGTTGCTACTCCATTAGTTCTATTCTCAGGACACCATGAGATTCAAGAAATTCTCGATTCTCCAATCGGTATCCGTAACCTATTAGTTGTTGTTGCTCTAAAGACACTCGTACTAAGTGCCTGCCTTGCGGGTGGTTGGTATGGCGGTCAGATTTTTCCTTTAGCTTTTATTGGCGGCGCTACCGCACTAATAATTGCAGACCTAGTAAACAGCTCGGCCACACTCGGTTTAGTTGCAGCGGGGTTTGTAGCCGCCAGCGCAGTTGGACTTAAGCGTCCAGTGTTTGCTCTGTTAATCGGAATTATTATGTTTCCTGCAACAACCTGGATACCGATGTTGCTGGCAACTGTCGTTGCAGTCGCCGTAATAGGCGATAAGTCCGCTGAGCTTTCAAGTCACTAAATGCAAGACAGCCCGCACCAATAAAGATGCGGGCTGTCTACTAGGAAAAGTTACTCGGCGGTCTTGAACCAAGCATTTGCCTGTGAAGTGCTAACAATTAACAATGCGATGGCGTTCAATGCAATTGGAGCCCAACCGTACGGCAAGCGCATTAAGCCAAAGACGATGTTGATTACAGCTAGTGCCTGAATTACGACCTGAGCTGAACGCGAACCAATCAAGATCATTTTTGAAATGGATACATATATAAGGCCAAGCACGATCGAAAGCAGGCCGTTTAATAACAGGTAGAAAGTTGAGATTTCGATTGAAAGTCCACCGGCAGCGCTTAGCACTGTTGGGTTTTCGCCGATTGGCGATAGGACCATTAGAACACCGAATCCAACGTTAAAGATTGCGATGACCCAGATCAAAGCGGCGATAAAAGTCACCATAGCTGGACGCTTTGCAGCGGTTGTTGAAGTCATTCTTCCTCCGTAGAGAACAACAAAACCAATTCGAAATCTTCGATTTGGCCTCTTAAACGGTAGCAGATTGGAATATTGGGTAGCATTCTCGCAACACCAAAAAGTGGAGATTGAGTTGGCAAACTTAAAGATTGTGATCGTTGGCGCAGGTATTGCCGGCACGGGGTTAGCCGATGAGTTGACTCAACTTGGACAGCGCGATGTCACCGTTGTCGATCAAGGTCCAATCTGGAAAACCGGTGGTGCTACCTCCCATGCACCAGGCTTAGTCACTCGAACAAGCACTTCAAAAATGATGCATCGATTTGCGGATTACACAATTACAAAACTTTTAAGTATGGATGTTGCAGGGGATCCTTGCTTTTATCCAGTTGGTTCGATTGAAGTCGCACTAACTCCGGAACGACTCAATTATTTAGTTCGCCGAACAGAATTTGCCGCATCTTGGGGATTTAGTGCCGAGATGTTGTCACCAGAGGAATGCGCAAACTTAAATCCGTTGTTGGATCCGAAAACTTTCATTGGTGGCTTTCACACAACTGGTGAAGGAATTGGCAAGGCGCTGAGGGGTGCGCAGGCTCAAGGCGAACGCGCGCAATCAAATGGCGCAACATTTATCGGTAACACCACGGTCACTGGAATTGAAACCGTGGGATCTAAAGTTACAGGCGTGCGCACGGCAACAGGTGTGATCCCGGCTGACTTAGTTGTGATTGCTGCAGGTGGTTGGGGTAGTTCTATTGCTTCCACGGTTGGTGTGACTTTGCCGTTAGTTTCGATGGAACATCAATATGCTGTCACCGAACCAGTATCTGTGTTAGCAAAAGGTAGAGACGGAGATGCCAGCGTTCCGTTTGTGCGAATTTATGAAGCGGGCACTTATGTTCGCGACGAAGGCGATAAAGCAGGAATCGGTTCGTTTAACCATCGCGCGCTTCCAGTTAGTGATTCCGACATGGTTAACAACGCTGCAACGTTAGAGGACCCATCCAAGTTGCCATTCACTCAAGTTGATTGGGATCAGGCTTGGGTTGAAACACTAGAAGTTATGCCCGTTCTATCTGGCTTGAAATATGAGCAGGCATACAACGGTGTCTTCCCTTATTCCTCGGATGGCTTACCGCTTATGGGTCCAGCGCCAAGTGTTGATGGTCTCTGGGTTCTTGAGTGTCTCTGGGCCACACATTCAATTGGTGCGGCACGTTCTTTGGCGCAAGCAATTTGTGGCATCGCACCTGACATCGATTTTGCCCCAGCTGATCTAACTCGTTTTGATGATGCCGAACTAGTCCCAGCAGATTTCGCACAACGTTGCGACAACGCATATATCGATACTTACGCAATTCATCATCCAGCCGAACCATCAACAAGCCCACGTGGCGTTAGGATGTCTCCGTTTTATGACGAGCAAGAAAAACTGGGCGCAGCATTCTTTGATACCTCTGGCTGGGAGCGCCCACGTTGGTATGAATCAAACTCTGAATTACTTGCTGGAATGAGTGTTCCGGCGCGCGATGCGTGGTCAAGCAAGTTCTGGTCACCAATTTCTGGTGCTGAACACCTTCGCACTCGCGAAGTTGCTGGGATCTTTGACATGACTTCGCTGCGTCGAATCACTGTTACTGGCCCTGATGCTGGTTCATTCTTGAATCGCTCAGCTGCCCGCAATGTTGCGCGGGGGGTTGGGTCAGTCACTTACACAATGCTTTTGGATCACAATGGCGGCATAGTTTCGGATGTGACCATTAGCCAACTTGCAGATGATCGCTTCTTGGTTGGTGGCAATAGCCCGCGAGATGAAGTTTGGCTCAAATCAATCTCTTCCAGATTTGATGTGCAGATTGCAGACGTCACTAACGGCACTACCTGTGTGGCTGTCTGGGGACCAGCTGCCCGAGATATCCTGTCGCCAATTACGGATACTGATTTAACTAACGACACTTTTAAGTATTTCTCGGCCAAAGAAACTTCAGTTGCTGGAGTTGATGTAACTGCAGTTCGAGTTTCTTATGTTGGCGAACTTGGCTGGGAGTTAGCTTGTGATGCAACAGGTGGAACCAAACTTTGGAGAGCAATCATGGAAGAAGCAACCAAGATTGGCGCAGCACCAGCAGGTCGAAGCGCGCTAACTAGCCTGCGCTTGGAAAAGGGATACCGCGCATGGGGAAGTGACATGAGTCGCGAAGATACTCCGACGAGTGCTGGACTTGAGTTTGCAGTTCGCGCCGACGGTGAACACTTGGGACTTGCAGCGTCATCGGCTCGAGCTGCAACGCGCAGACTTCGAACCCTGCAACTAAATGAGATTGATCTGGTGCCAACTGTAAGTCAGCCAGTATTCATTGGGGATCGCAATGTCGGCTACATAACGAGCGCTGAGTTTGGCTGGTCCGTTGGTGCACCGGTTGCTCTTGCCTGGCTACCGATAGAAACTAAAGAAGGCGAAACGGTTTCGATTGCATGTGGTGGCCGAAAAGTCAGCGCAGTCGTTATGCCCGATGCCGTATTTGATCCAACTGGATCACGGATCAGGGTTTAAGAGCTGCCGCTTCGACGACGTTCAATTCGACGAGCAGTTGGACCCGAAGACTTGGCCTTTGAATTCTCGGCTGTTGTGCCAGAAGTACTGCCTTTAGTTCCCTGAGACTTCTTCTTTTCAAGGGCCGCTAAGAAAGCCGCCTTGTTTGGATCTGCCTCTTTAGGTGAATTAGCCATGCCTTCATTCAACCACACGTGCGTCGGGTGTATCCTGAGGTTGAACGTTCAATTAAAAATCTAAGCGTTTCCATTAAGGATTCCTAATGACTTCACCGACACCCGAACCAACAGCCCAAGCCACACATAAAGAAATCATGGTGGTCCTCAGCGGACTCATGGTTGGTATGTTGCTCGCTGCGCTCGACCAAACCATTGTTTCAACTGCATTAAAGAGCATCGTTGAAGACTTTGATGGCCTGTCGCACTACACCTGGGTTGTGACCGCTTACTTGTTGACGTCAACCGCATCCACACCTTTATACGGCAAAATCTCTGACCTATATGGCCGCCGACCAGTTTTTCAATTCGCAATCATCACATTCTTAATCGGATCTTTTTTGGCCGGAGCATCCCAAAACATGGGTCAGCTAATCGCCTTCCGAGCAATCCAGGGCCTTGGTGCCGGTGGCTTGATGGCACTAACTTTCGTAATCATTGGTGACCTTGTGTCTCCACGTGAACGTGGCAAGTATCAGGGGTACTTCGGAGCCGTGTGGGGATTAGCCGCTGTGGCTGGACCACTACTAGGTGGCTTCTTTTCAGATGCAAACACAATCTTTGGGATTGCTGGCTGGCGCTGGATTTTCTACATCAACCTTCCATTTGGAATTTTGGCGCTTGTCCTGACTTCAGCGTCATTGAAGAATTCAAATATTCGTAGAGAGCACAGTATCGATTACATGGGTGCGTTGTTGATGGTGTCATCTGTTACAGCGCTTTTGATCGGTATCTCAGTTTTTGGTCCAGAAAATGGCTGGCTTGGATCAAAGACCCTGGCAACTATCGGTTTAGCTGTTGTTCTCGCCGTTGTATTCCTAATGCAGGAGCTAAGGTCCGCAGAACCGATTTTGCCTCTGGATCTATTTAAGAATCACACGTTCTCGTTAACATCAGCACTTGGTTTCATTATTGGTGCTGGCATGTTCGGCGCAATTGTCATGTTGCCGCTTTACTTACAGGTTGTGCAAGGAGATTCTGCAACTGTGGCTGGGTTGAAATTGATTCCATTTATGTTGGGCATCGTTTCAATGTCTATTGTCAGCGGAAAATTGATTAGCAAGCACGGTCATTACAAGCGATATCCAGTAATTGGCCTAGCACTCATGACTGTTGGAATTGGAATGCTTGCCACCTTGAATGAAACGACACCTTTCTGGCAGCTTTCAATCTATGCAGTACTTATTGGTGCCGGTCTTGGACTTTCAATGCAGACAATCGTTATCGCATTACAAAACTCAGTTGAAATGAAAGATCTTGGAATTGCAACTAGTGCAAACACTTTCTTTAGATCTATCGGTAGCACAATTGGTGTGGCGTTATTCGGTTCACTTTATGCAAGCCGGCTATCAATTAACTTGCCTAAGGGCGTCGAAGAATTGGCTGTAACAAATCCAGCCGCATTAGCCGGCGCAACGCCACAAGCGTTCGAGCAATTAAAGAACAACACTTCGGTGATTGCAGACTTCACGCCTGAACTTCAAGCAGTTATCTATCACGCTTTCGTTCAGTCTTTCCATGTGGTTTTCTTGGCAGCAGTGCCACTTACTGCTGCGGGCTTCATTATGGCGTTGTTCTTGCGCGAAGTGCCACTGCGAACTGGGGCCGAGCATCATGCGGCGAAGCAAGAAGCTGCTGGCGAATCGCTGGGTTAATTACTCAGCGTCGAGTTGATTAAGGATTCGCGTTAAATCTTCTTTGTTGACAGGGCCGATGAATTTCGCGGCAACCCGGTGCTGCTGGTCCAGAATTATGGTGCCAGGTAAGTAGCTGCCTTGCACCACGTCGGCCTTTGCAGCAATTGCTTGATTCGGGTCACTGATGTGTGGCCAGCTGCCTTCTTGTGAACTTAAGTATTCAGCGGCTGCGCCTTTATCGTCGGCCTCATTTAGGCCGAGTAGGTTTACATCAGGAAACTCATTTTGAATTTCAACAAAGATTGGCCATTCCTCGCGACATGGGGGACACCAAGAGGCCCAGGCATTAACAATGACGATGCCAGGCAATTCTTGCATTGTGACATCGCCGCCATTTAGTCCAGGTCCAGAAATTTCTATCGGACCTTCGCGATCATTAATAGCGATCTCAATCAATGAAGCACTGGGCGCAGCGCTTTGGGATGGACGATATCCAGCGGGAACTTTAAGTCCACAACCGGCAACCAGCATCGTAATGCAAAGACTTGCCATAAGTTTCTTTCCCACACATAGAGGTTAGCGCGAATCATTGAAGGGTAGAATTTAACGTATGGATGATTTACAAAAAGGTCGAATGTTAGTTTTTCTTCAATTTGGTCTGATCATCATTTTGGCAATGTATCCAGACAGCACAACAGTGGACTCTAGGCTCAACATTCTGGGAACGGTTTTTGTTGCCATTGGTTTAATTCTGTTGTTCGCTGGATTTAGGGGACTTGGTAAGTCATTGACAGCTAACCCGGTGCCAAACCAAGACGGAGTTTTGGTTACAACAGGAATCTACGGCCTGGTTCGACACCCCGTTTATCTAGGTCTACTCATCATTACTTTTGGGCTCGTCGTATCAAGTGGGGTTTGGGCGCAAATAGTTGTCTGGCTCGCTCTTGCCATGCTTTTGGTTTACAAAATGCGCTGGGAAGAAGTATTGCTTTTGGCTAAGTACAAAGGTTATGCCGAATATATGAATAAGGTCCCGGCAATAATTCCTAACCTTAAGCGAAGTAAGTAATTACTTAACCCATTGCGTTGAGACGGTAAATCTATCTACGACCTCACGGATTGGATTTACGCCAATTCCTGAACCAGTTGGCACATCAATGTGACCGTCAACCAAAACAAATGGCTCGGTCGTATCAGTTTCAAAGTATCGAGCTGAAGCAGATGTGTCGCCAGGCAAAGTGAAGTTGGGTAGCGCAGCCAAAGCTAAGTTCGCGGCTCGTCCGATCCCAGTTTCCAACATGCCGCCGCACCACACTGGAATTCCAGCGGCTTGGGCAACGTCGTGAATCTTCACGGCTTCAATGTAGCCACCAACGCGTGCGGGTTTGATGTTTATGATCGACGTCGCACCGATTTCAATTGCATCCCGGGCAACGCCAGCAGAAACGATAGATTCATCCAGACAAACGGGAGTTTGAATGTATTCAGCCAATCGGGCGTGACCCAGAATGTCTTCTTCTTCAATTGGTTGTTCAATCAATAAAAGATTGAATTCATCCAGGCGCTTCAATAGATCAAAATCATCGCGAGTGTATGCAGTATTTGCATCAACCTGTAATAACAGATCCTCGCCAAAAGTTTCCCGGACTAACTTCACCGGTTCGTAATCCCAACCCGGTTCGATCTTGAGCTTGATTCGTAAATATCCATCGGCGAGATAGCCTTCAACAGTTTTCATAAGTTCAGGCAAAGTGTCCATGATTCCAACGGATACCCCTGCTGGGACTTTTGTTTTTGTGGCGCCTAGGTAAGTCGCAAACGATATTCCACTAGCACGCAACTGCGCATCTAGAACAGCAGTTTCTAATGCAGCCTTGGCCATGCGGTGACCTTTTGCCCAATGCAAAGCCGGCGCGATAGCTTCCGCAGTCAGTTCATTACCAAGTTTCATTGCTTCTGGAATGAAGAAATCGCGCAATACGCCAGCAGCTGCCGTGTGGTACTCACTTGAGTAATCGGGAAGTGCATTGGCTGCACATTCCGCCCAGCCTTCTCCAACATCAGTAATCGCATGCACCCAAACAACTTCGTGAACGCTGACTGAACCTTCCGAAGTACGGAAGGCAGATTTCAATGGAACATCAAGGCGGATAAGTTCGACAGCTTCAAGTTTCATTTCATTCCTCTACTTTGGTGGTTCCACTAGTAAGTGCGTTCGATCCTTCATGCTCCCAATTGTCCAGCCTTTAGCCAGTAGTGGTTCCAAAGCGTCTCGAGTTTTGGTGCGCCACAACTTGGCCGCTGATAAGTCGGTTCTGCGAAGTGCCTCAATGTCTTCTGGAAGCTCAACTGCAATTGCTTCGGAGGAGGGGGCTGACTTTGCAGGACGTCCACTTAGATCCCAATAGACGAATAACCGATCAGAATCATCGCCAGCATTTATCTCGTCTGTCATTGTTCCGTAGAAGTTCGGTAGGTACTCAACGGCAGTTGCGCCAAGTTTGTCGAAGTTAAACACACAGTTGCGACGAACCAGGGGATCAAATGACCAAGTTATTCCCGTCAAACCTTGTTGCTTTGCCCATTCAAATTGATGCTGCTTGAGTGCGTAACCTGCACCAGGTTGGAATGATCCCGTCACATGTGAGTGAAGTATGTCTTTGTCATTAAAGACGCCACGAAAGCCAAATGATGCGGCCACCATTTCGTCGCCGTCGTATGCTGCGCTGCAATATGCTCCGACGTGAAGTACTGCGATGCCCAAATCAAATGGAACAACTTCAGGGCCGCCGGCCCAAACTTTACATAGGAAGGCGCTGACAGCTTCCATCTCATCGATGCTGGAGACTTGGCTGATGCGAAGCGCGGACATGACTCTATTGTGCCCGAGTCCTTAAAAGGCCTTAAATCAGGGGATTTACAAAACTTTGAGGAAAATTCCTGGGTCTGGTGGTATTTGAGTGACCAGTGGGGTTATTCTCTTCCTAAGCGCTCCTAGGAGTCCTACAACATGTCGGGGAAGGCAATTTGTAGGCAAGCTAGGAGGCAAGAAATGGCGTACTCGTCAGCAACTCGTGGTGTTGTGTTCATACATAGCACGCCACGTGCTTTAACTGCTCACATTGAGTGGGCACTTGGTGGCCTATTAGGCACACCAGTAAACCTTGACTGGGTTGAACAGCCCGTTGCTCCTGGAACTGTGCGCAGTGAAATGTCCTGGATTGGCGCAGCAGATTTGTCGGCAAAGATTGCCTCGGCACTTCGCGGATTTCCAAACCTACGATTCGAAGTTACCGAAGAACCAAGTGCTGGCTTTGATGGTCAACGATATGTATCCACACCATCACTTGGAATTTGGCGAAGCCCAATGGGTGTATTTGGTGAAAGCTTTATCTCTGATGACAAACTTCGCGTCGCAATTGCAAATGCGACCGCAGCTGGCAATTCACTAGTTGAGGCCGTAGACGAAATCATGGGCGGACCATGGGACCGCGAACTTGAACCCTTTAGATACGCCGGCGACGGCGTGCCAGTTAGGTGGCTACATCAAGTTAGTTAAAGCGGAATGTTTCCGTGATTACCGCGCGGGAAAGAACCATCTGGGTTAGCTGCAGCTTTTAAGGCAGTAGCAATTGCAGTTCTTGTTTTTGTTGGTGCCACAATTTCATCGACCGCGCCAAGTTCAATGCACTTTGGTAAGCCACCGGCAGTAATCTTGTGTTCTTCTGCAAGCTCAGCTTCAACTGCATCCTTTTGTTCTGGCGGAACTTCAGCAAGGCGCCTGCGGTGCAAAATACGAATTGCAGCAAGTGGACCCATAACTGCAACTTCTGCGCCTTCCCAAGCCATAACTCGAGTAGCGCCTAATGCCTTGGAGTTCATTGCGATATATGCGCCGCCGTAAGACTTACGAGTTACGCAAGTAATTCGTGGCACTACACATTCGGCAAAGGCATGAAGTAACTTTGCGCCACGACGAACTACGCCATCCCATTCTTGGCCAACACCAGGTAAGTAACCAGGCACGTCGACCATGACGATCATTGGAATCCCAAGGGCATCGCACATGCGCACGAAACGCGCGCTCTTCTCTGCAGAAGTCGCATCTAAACAGCCACCTAAGCGAAGTGGATTATTTGCGATAACGCCAACGGTGCGCCCGCCAAAGCGACCAAGAGTTGTAATGATGTTTGGTGCCCAACGTGGATGAAGTTCTACGCCAGTTCCAGCATCGATCACCGAATCAACAATTGGATGAGCATCGTAGGCGCGGTTGTTTTGCTCTGGCAAAAGTGCGCCCATGTCTACGTCTGTGATTTTTGAAGTATCAAGCAAGCCTTGATTACCGAGTAAGTCAGTGATGTTTCGAGTGTCAGCAATTGCGCGTTCTTCAGTTTCGCTAACTACATGAACCACACCGCTACGTCGGCCGTGAGGTTCTGGTCCACCTAGGCGAAGCATGTCTACGTCTTCACCTGTTACGGAACGAACAACATCAGGGCCAGTAACGAAGATTCGACCTTCAGGGCCAAGGATCACGATGTCAGTTAGTGCAGGTCCGTATGCACCGCCACCAGCAGCTGGGCCAAGCACGACAGAGACTTGGGGGATCTTGCCAGACGCTTGGGTCATTACTCGGAAGATGTCACCGAATGGCTTAAGTGCACCAATACCTTCTTGCAGGCGAGCACCCCCGGAGTGCCACACACCAACGATTGGGCACTGTTCCTTCATTGCAATTGCGTATGCGTCAACGATTACCGCACCTTCGGCAGCGCCTAGTGCGCCACCTTGAAACGATGGATCATTGGCAAACGCAACGACAGTTCGGCCGTTAATTTTTCCAGTCGCCGAAACTGCACCGATGCCGTCAACTTGGCTTGCTACGTATTGCAGAGTTCCTTCATCGAAAAGAGCTGTTAGGCGAGCATTCGCCATTAACTTCTTGTCTACGACAGCGGTCATGAGTGGTTCCGGAAAGCCAGAACAATATCATGGCCACCAAAGCCAAATGAATTACTCAATGCAGCGATGTCACCACTTGGAAGCTCGCGAGGTTGGTTCATTACAACATCAACGTCAACGCCATCAGCCAAGTTAACCAAGTTGCCAACTGGAGGCACGATGCGATTTTTGATTGCCAAGATCGATGCAATCGCAGCAAGTGAGCCGGCGCCACCAAGCAAGTGTCCAGCAACGCCCTTTACGGCAGTAACTGGTGCGTGATCGGTATCCGAGCCTAGAACTTTACGGATCGCTTTTGCTTCGGCAACGTCACCGGCAGGTGTACTAGTTGCATGTGCGTTCACATGGAAAATGTCCTTGGTTGAAAGATCCGCATCAGCAAGCGCGCGGTTCATAGCAAGAATTACGCCACGACCTTCTGGTTCTGGCTGGGCGATGTGGTGTGCATCAGCTGCAATACCTTGACCGCCGTACGTTGCATAAATCTTTGCACCACGTGCTTTAGCAAACTCTTCGGATTCCAATACGATAATTGCTGCGCCTTCACCCATAACAAAGCCATCTCGATCGCGATCGAATGGACGAGAGGCACCTGCGGCATTTTCATGCAAAGTAGATAGCGCGCGCATTGCTGCGAAGGCAGCAATAGTCAGCGGATGGATACAGCCTTCAGTTCCACCACAAACAACAACATCAGCGCGACCAGTGCGAATCATCTCGGCGCCGTAGCCGATTGCTTCTGCGCCTGATGCACATGCGGAAACTGGAGCATGAACGCCTGACATAGCGCCTAGTTCAAGACCAATTACTGCAGCTGGACCATTTGGCATCAACATTGGAACCGTCATCGGAGAAACACGGGAGGCACCGCGCTCTTTGAGGATGTCGTACTGCTCCATCAAGGAAATTGCGCCACCAACACCAGAGCCAACTGCAACGCCCAATCGAGCTTGGTCAACTTCTGGCGCACCAGCGTCAGCCCAAGCTTCGCGAGCAGCAATCAAAGCAAGCTGCTGAGAGCGATCCATGCGACGAACCTCATGAGGCTCCAAAACACTTTCTGGATCAACTTTTGCAGTCGCTGCGATGCGAACTGGAAGTTCTGCAAAGCGTGGATCTTCTAGTAGATGTATTCCGGAACGCGCTGCCAACAGCGAATCCCATGTTGAGGCAACGTCTCCACCCAGTGGGGTAGTGGCGCCTAGCCCTGTAACGACAACCGTACGGCTCATTGTTGTCGACCTTTCGATTTGAGTTTGTATTTGAGAATGTTTTAGTGAGGTGGTTCAAGTTTTTATGTGGCGGGCAACAGGAGAGTCACCCGCCAACATCAAAACTAGTTATGCCTTATTAGCAGCGATGTAATTCACTGCATCAGCAACGGTATTTAGGTTCTTAACTTCGGTGTCTGGGATTGTTACGCCGAACTTGTCTTCGCAAGCCATTACAACTTCAACCATTGACAATGAGTCAACGTCTAGGTCATCAACAAATGACTTTTCCATCTGGACTGATTCAGCTGGAATTCCTGCTACTTCGTTTACGATTTCGGCCAATCCAGCGAGGATGTCCTGGGACATGGTTATCTCCTTTAGTAATTACTTACCGCGGTGTGCGGGTCTTACTTCGAAAATCTTTCGACTTTCGAAACTTATGGGACAAGCGCTACTTGCGCAGCGTGGACCAGGCCGGCGCCAAAGCCAACCATCAAAACTAAGTCGCCACTCTTGACCTCGCTATTTTCACGAAGCCGATCAAGGGCTAATGGAACTGAAGCAGCAGATGTGTTACCTGAGTACGCGATGTCGCGCGCAACAACAACATGATCTGGAAGTTCTAGTTGTTTAACTAACGCATCGGTAATTCGGTTGTTGGCCTGGTGGGGGACAAATGCAGCAAGATCGTTCACCGTTACGCCGGCAGCAGCCATAGCCTGGGCACATACATCACCCATTTGACCAACGGCCCATCGAAAAACTTGCTGGCCCTGCATGGTTAACACTGATGGGGTTCCAGAACGTTCGGCCGTAAAGATATCTGGATCCATGATGATTGCATCGCGCTGGGTGCCATCAGCGCCCCAGATAGTTGGGCCAATACCTTGAACGGATGTTGGGCCAACGACAACTGCGCCAGCCCCATCAGCAAATAAGAAAGCAGTGCCACGATCGTCGAAGTTTACAATCTCGGAAAGTTTTTCAGCGCCGATTAAAAGAATGTACTTGGCAGAGCCAGATCGAATCATGCCATCAGCAATACCAAGGCCATAACAAAAACCAGCGCAGGCAGCTGAGGTATCTGTAGCGGCGGCATTAACAGCGCCAATTGCAGCAGCAACTTCAACTGCAGCGGATGGTGTTTGGTAACGATGCGTAACAGTTGCAACCATCACAAGATCTAATTGCTCTGCGGTAATGCCAGCATCGGTAATTGCTTTTTGGGCAGCAGCAGTTGCCATTGTCACTACGGTTTCATCAGGACCAGCATGACGACGTTCGATAATTCCAGAGCGTTCTTGGATCCATTCATCATTGGAATCAATCCGCTGACAGATTTCGTCGTTTGTGACAATGCGTTCAGGTCGAAACGTGCCCAGACCAAGAATTCCAGCATGCGCAATCGGGGCTGGAGTATTTAACGTGATCATGAACCAGCCTTTGGATGCAAACGAAGCAGTGGTTGTCCAGGATTTACTGGATCGCCATCGGTGACTAACCATTCAACAATGGTGCCGCCGTGTGGAGCTTCTACTTCGTACTCATCGCGCAAAGTGCGAATGGTGGCCACTTTTGTTTTGCCATCAAGCACAGTTCCAGGTTCTTCGCTTACGTTGAATTCAATGATGCCCTTAAATGGTGCAACCACTAACCGCCAAGTAGGGGAGTCAGTTACTGCGGTCTCAGTTCCGTGGCGAGCAATTAGATCAAGAGCCGCTGGCATGTCATCAGGAGTCTTAAGTGAGACACATTCAACGCCAGGCATTGCGCGCTTTGCTAATCCAACAAGTGTTCCCGCTGGTGGAAGTTCAATCAAACCAGTCACACCTAAATCAAGCATGGTTTGCATGCAAAGATCCCAACGCACTGGATTGCTAACTTGGGTAACAAGACGTTTCAAAACTTCGCGGCCATCTTGCACAACAGTGCCGTCAGCGTTTGAAAGTAGACGGCTGCGCGCATCGTGAGTTGAAATAGCTTTTGCATGTTGCGCAAGTACGCCAACTGCTGGAGCCATGTGCTTGGTGTGGAATGCGCCGGCTACTGAAAGCGGACGAACGCGGGCGCCAGCGGGAGGATCAGTTTCTAGAGCTGCAAGTTGTTCAAGCGTGCCCGCAGCAACAATTTGACCTGCTCCGTTTTCGTTTGCTGCAGTTAGGCCATGCTGAGCAAGCTTTGCAATTACTTCGTCACGGTCGCCACCAAGTACTGCTGACATTCCAGTTGGAGTTACTGCTGAAGCAGCAGCCATGGCATTACCGCGCTCGCGAACCAACACCATGGCTTGTTCGGCAGAGATTACGTTTGCGGCTGCAGCTGCAGTGATTTCGCCAACGCTATGTCCGGCGCCAACTGCAACCTTTGCGTAAGCCTCACCAGGATGAGGAAACAGGCTAAGCAAAGAAACCATGCCAGCGCTGACAATTAGGGGCTGGGCTACGGCGGTATCACGAATAGTGTCTTCATCACTGGTTGTGCCGTGGGCGATTAGATCTATGCCGGCGACGGTTCCCAGCCACTTCATACGATCTTCAAAATTAGGCAGCTCTAACCAAGGGGTTAAAAAGCCGGGGACCTGGGAACCTTGACCTGGGGCAACTACTGCAAGCACTTGTATAGTCTCTCGTATAGGCAACCGCTAAATCTGATGACGATCCACTAAATTCTAGGGCAGTTTTTTGTAGGTAACCTACAATTCAAGGCCGTTTCGCTCAATCATTAGGGCAATTCGCAGGGTTAGCGCATCCGAAGGCTCAAATGGGTCTAATCCAGTAGCTTCCAGAACCCGACGCAGCCGGTATCGAACTGTGTTCACGTGGACAAAGAGGGATCTAGCGCAACCTTCGATCGTCGGGGCAACCTCTAGGTAGCAAGCCAAGGTTTGGCGAACATCGCCACTTAAGTCTTGTCGTAATTTAGCAACGACTGGGTCAATTGCTGCCGAATCACCTGCAATAACTCGGGCGGCGATCATGTCGTCGTAAGCGACCAGGCGCGGCCTAGTCGAAACAAAACTCAAGGCTCGGTAACCAGACAAGGCATCAAGTGCCGAACTGTGCGCTTCCTGAAGAGTTGAAACAATCGGCCCGGTTACAACTGTTCCCGCTCCGAAATGTCCAACGAATGGCTTGGCTACTGATTCAGGTGCGTCACTTTCTAAAACACCACCAATGATTGTGATCATTCGGTCGTTATGGACACCAACCATCACATCTAGCTTTGCAGATTTAGCCGTACGGCGAATTTGTTCCATGTGAACTTCGATCGCAATTTGATTGGACGGAACCGGCCCCACAATTGCCAGCACATGTTTGTTAACGTCCCAACCTGCGGCTGCTGCTCGTGCAAGTAACGCGTCATCAGAACTACCCGCCAAAATTGCATCCAGCACTAAGTCTTGAAGCCTTGCATCCCAAGCACCGCGGTTCTCGGCAGCTCGAGCATAAAACTCGGCTGCTGCGAAGGCAATTTCGCTGGAGTAACGAAGTAGTGATTCGCGAAGGTATGACTGGCGATATTCATTAGTGCCCGCAATTTGCTCAACCATTTCTTCAACAACTGCCATTGAAGTACGAACTAGCTCCACGGTTTGTTGCAAAGTCAAAGCGCGAGCAAGTTCACGGGGAGCACTTGAAAAGATATCGCCGACATGATCTTTTGATTCAAGGCCAGCCGAAAACCATTCGACAAAGTTCGTGATGCCGCTTTGTGCCACCAAACTCACAGAGGCTCTTTCATTCGCAGGAAGCGCAGTAAACCAAGGCAGGGTGTCTTCCATTCGAGTTGTTGCTGCAGTTGTTAATTCGCCAGTCATGCGTTGAACCCGACGCGCCAAAACCGCATGCTCAGCAGCGATCCGTTCAGGCGTGGACTCAGTTGAGCGAATTGAACGTAGCATAGGACTAAGTCTGCCAGTAGGGCTTGACGAGGCTGTTCTTTGATGAAAATTACAGTGCGTTGACTTTTGCTACTTGCTCGGCTGATAGCTCAACAACTGGCAGAATCTGGGCCAGTTGTTCGACTGTACGAGCACTTGCAATTGGAGTAACAATGCCAGGCTGAGCGCGTAACCATCCCAATGATGTAGCCGCGATTGAAGTATTTTGCTGTTTGGCAATTTCAGTTAGCGCATTAAGGATGGCCCAACCGCGATCGTTTTTGTAGTCCGGCATGTCTCCAGCTCGCACACTATCTACTTCAACGCCAGGCTGGTACTTGCCTGTAAGGAAGCCAGCAGCCAGAGAGAAATAGGGAAGTACTGGGATGTCTTCCTTAACTGCAACTGCCATCAACTCGCCTTCGTATTCATTACGAACAATCGCGTTGTAGTTCGGCTGAAGCAAAAGGTATTCACTCATTCCAAGGTCACGAGAAATCTTTAGGGCTTCTTCAAGTCGTGCGGCTGTGTAGTTTGAAGCAGCCAAGTAGCGAACTTTTCCAGCGGTTACTAACGCGTTGAATGCGGTTAAGGATTCTTCAAGCGGAATAGATTCATCGTCATGATGTGCGTAATAGATATCGATGTAATCGGTGCCGAGGCGACGAAGTGAATCCTCAGCTGCTGCGGCAACGTTTGCTGCGCTTAGGCCTGGGCGAGTAGAAAGCTTTGCAACCTTAGTTGCTACCACCATTTCGCTACGATTTCCGCGAGCCCGCATCCAGTCACCAATGATGACTTCACTTTCGCCACCTACATTGCCGGTGTGCCATTCGGAATACATGTCAGCGGTATCGATGAAGTTTCCACCCGCAGATTCATATGCGGTTAATACTTCGTAGGACTGTTCGGCTGAAGCACTCCAACCAAATACATTTCCACCTAAACAAAGTGGGTGAACTTGCAAGTCAGTTTTACCAAGCGCTACGTGCATCAGCCACCACCTTCAGTGTTTCCGGCAGAAGCAGCTTTTGGATTACTTAAGTCATAGCG
>CAIYGJ010000018.1 GCA_903925705.1 uncultured Actinomycetes bacterium
CCCGCCTCACAGACCTTTTCTCAAAAGCTGACGAATTGGGTATGCCTGCGATTGCGATGACAGATCATGGCAATCTTTATGGTGCCTTTGAATTCTGGAAAAAAGCGCAATCAACAAATGTAAAGCCAATTATTGGTATCGAGGGCTACTACGCTCCACAAGGCCGCGCACTGCGCGCACCATTTGATTTTGGAACCCCAGCCGTAGACGACGCATCCCTTGATGGTGCGGGGCGCGGTCGTTACAACTACACCCACATGACGTTATGGGCCGAAAACAACGTAGGACTCCACAATTTGTTTCGGCTTTCGAGCAAGGCAAGTCTCGAAGGCTATTACTACCAACCACGATTTGATGCTGAGTTACTTGAACAACATGGCAAGGGATTAATCGGCACTACAGGCTGCCCATCGGGTGAAGTCAATCGATGGTTACAAGCTGGTAATTACGACAAAGCACTGAGTACCGCGGCAACTATGCGCGAGATCTTGGGACAAGAAAATTATTTCGTCGAACTGATGGATCATGGTTTAGGAATCGAACGACGTCACCGCGAAGACTTGTTGAAAATTGCAAAGAATTTGAATTTAAAGTTAGTTGCAACTAATGACTTGCATTACGTTTATCCCGAAGATGCTCGAATGCACGAAGTTCTACTTTGCATTGGCACTCGAGCCACGATGGATGATCCAAAGCGTTTCAAATTTGATGCTCAAGACTTTTATTTAAAGACGGCGGCCGAAATGCGGGAAGTCTGGCGTGAACTTCCTGAAGCATGCGACAACACCTTATTAATTGCCGAACGCTGCAATATCAATTTTGTCGAGGGTCAAGATCTATTGCCATCCTTCCCGGTCCCAGCTGGCGAAACTGAGAACACTTGGCTCGTCAAAGAAGTTGAAATTGGATTAAAACGCAGATTCAACAGCGACAAAATTCCAAAAGAACATCTTGAGCGCGCAAAGTTTGAATTAGCAGTTGTTGAACAAATGGGATTCCCTGGCTACTTCTTAGTGGTCGCGGACCTTTGTCGCCATGCGCGTGATGAAGGAATTCGCGTTGGTCCAGGTCGTGGTTCGGCAGCTGGCGCGTTAATTGCTTGGGCACTTGGTATCACTGAACTTGATCCGATCAAACACGGCTTACTTTTCGAGCGCTTCCTGAATCCAGAACGCATCTCGATGCCCGACATCGACATTGACTTTGATGAACGCCGACGTAGCGAAATGATTCGCTACGCAACGCATAAATATGGCGAAGAACGCGTAGCCCAGATCATTACTTATGCCTCGATTAAAGCTAAGGCGGCAGTTAAAGATTCAACTCGCGCACTTGGTTTCCCATACGCTCTAGGCGACAAAATTACCAAAGCAATGCCACCAGGTGTTATGGGTAAGGACATCCCGCTCTCGGGAATTTTTGATCCAGAGCATGATCGTTATGGTGAAGCCGGAGAATTCCGAGAACTTTACGAAGATGATGCAGATGTACGCGCAGTTGTTGATACCGCAAGAGGTATCGAAGGCTTAAAGCGACAGCCAGGTGTACACGCGGCCGGTGTCATTCTGTGTAAAGAGGAATTAATCGATATCTTGCCGGTATGGCGAAGGGATCAAGACGGCGCAGTAATTACGCAATTCGATATGGGCGCTTGTGAATCCCTTGGTCTTCTCAAGATGGATTTCTTGGGTCTGCGAAATCTCACGGTTTTAGATGACACATTGTTAAACATTAAAGCGAATCGTGATGAAACCGTAGTTCTTGAAGAACTGGGTCTGGATGATCCAAAGACTTATGAGTTATTAGCACGAGGAGACACTTTGGGTGTTTTCCAGCTCGACAGTGGACCGATTAGATCATTGTTGCGATCCATGAATCCAGATTCATTCGAAGATATCTCTGCGGTGCTTGCTTTGTATCGTCCAGGCCCGATGGGTGTTAATGCGCATACGGATTATGCGGACTACAAAAACAAGCGCAAAGCCCAAGTTCCGATTCACCCTGATCTTGAAAAGCCATTAGCTGCAATTCTGGGCGATACTTACGGGCTAATTGTTTACCAGGAACAAGTTATGGCGATCGCTCAGGAAGTTGCCGGATACACACTTGGTCAAGCTGATCTCCTACGTCGCGCAATGGGTAAGAAAAAGAAGGAAATTCTCGATAAGGAATATGTTCCGTTCGAAGCCGGCATGAAGGAACGTGGATTCTCGCAAGTTGCAATCAACAAATTGTGGGAAACCTTGGTTCCGTTCTCGGATTATGCGTTCAATAAAGCACACAGCGCTGGTTACGGACTGGTTTCTTACTGGACTGCATATCTGAAGGCGAACTATCCGGCTGAATACATGGCTGCCTTGCTCACCAGCGTTAAGGATGACAAAGATAAATCTGCGGTTTACCTAAATGAATGTCGTCGCATGGGAATAAAGGTGCTGCCACCTGATGTAAACGAATCTGATGTGGACTTCACAGCCATTGGTACCGACATTCGATTCGGGTTGGCAGCGGTTCGAAATGTTGGCGTGAATGTTGTCGAGTCATTGAAAGTTAGCCGCGTAACCAAGGGAAGGTTCACTTCGTTTGGTGACTTCTTGGCAAAAGTTGACATCCAGGTTTGTAACAAACGAGTCATTGAATCCTTGATTAAAGCCGGTGCATTTGATTCTCTAGGCCACACTCGCCGTGGATTATTTGCAGTCCATATTGAATCCGTAGATTCAGTGCTGGATACCAAGAAAGCTGAAGCAATTGGGCAGTTCGATCTGTTTGGAACTTCGGATGATTTCTCGGACGATTCAATTGGTGGAATTGAAGTAAACATCTCGTTAGATGAATGGGATAAGAAAACACTGCTGGCGCAAGAGCGAGACATGCTTGGACTTTATGTAAGCGATCATCCGCTATTTGGCGTAGAGCATGTTTTAGCAATGAGTACCTCGATGCCAATTTCTGGCGTAGCAGATGCCTCTGATGGCGCGATCGTAACTCTTGGGGGACTCGTCAGCAGTGTGCAACTTAAAACTACGAAACGCTCGGGCGATCGCTGGGCAATTGTTGCGCTCGAAGACCTTGAAGGTGTCGTAGAAGTTATGGTTTGGCCTAATACTTTTACCAAGTTTGCAACGTTGCTAAATGACGATGCAATTTTGTTGATGAAAGTTCGAATCGAAAAGCGGGACGACGAAGGTCCAAGAGTTGCTGCCCTGGAAGTTTCTGTGCCAGACATTAGCGCTGCTTACACAGGTCCAGTAAATGTCTACATTCCAGAATCCCGAGTTAATGCTGCAGTTATGGATTCATTGCGACAAATTTTGAGCGCCCATCCTGGCACAACAGAAGTGCACCTAACTGTGGTACAGGTCGATAAATTCGTTTCGGTAAAGACCGATGACAAGCTTCGGGTAGCACCGTCACCGTCGCTGTTCGCAGACTTAAAAGCATTATTAGGTGCCGCTTGTTTAGAAGCGCCAGTTTTACAAACCAGTTAAGTTGCAATTTCTGCAAATATTGCGGACAACAGTGAAGCCAAATCATTTGGAGCTAGTTCGATGTCGAAACCACGGCGACCACCACTTACCAGAATTGTTTCAAAATTCATCGCGGACTGATCTATCACAGTTGTTAGCAATCGTTTTTGCCCAAGTGGGCTAATGCCTCCCACTACGTAACCAGTTAGGCGGGCGGCCTGCGCTGGCTCCGCCATGGTTGCTCGCTTGGCACCTACAGCTCGGGACAGTGATTTCAGACTCACTTGTTGGTTCACAGGAACTATTGCAACAGCAAAGGCTTCATCCACATTTGCGATCAAGGTTTTGAAAACCCGATGTGGGTCGACACCTAGTTTTTCAGCAGCCTCAAGCCCAAACGACGGGGAATTTGGATCATGTGAATATTCGTGGGCCTTGAAATCAACTCCTGCTGAAGTCAGCAATTTGGTTGCGGGAGTTCCAGTGGCCATAGCAACAAATCCTATGCCAACAAAATCAAGTTAAACTTTGAATTATGTTGTCAACCCTAGATTTACGCGGTGGATCCCGTCGGGCTTCAGATCTGCGAAATTTAGTGCCCCGCGCCAAGTTCGACCTTGATTCAGTAGTCGAGCAGGTTCGCCCGATCATTGATGATGTTCGAGAGCGTGGCACGGTTGCAGTCCAAGATTGGTCTGAACGCTTTGATGGTGTTCGGGCGCCACAAATTCGAGTTCCCCAAGAAGTCATTGATAAATCTCTGCTAGAACTGGATCTAAAAGTTAAGGCAGCACTTGTAGATGCAATTTCGCGAGTTCGAATAGTTCACGAACACCAACGCCGACCAGATACAACGGTCACAGTTGCGCCAGGCGGAACAGTTTCCGAACGCTGGTTACCAGTGCAGCGAGTAGGACTATATGTCCCTGGCGGTGTCTATGTATATCCAAGTAGCGTAATTATGAACGTGGTACCAGCACAGATCGCCGGTGTTTCCTCGCTCGTTGTTTGTTCACCGCCCCAGAAAGACTTTGGTGGTTGGCCGCACCCAACTATTTTGGCAGCGTGTGCCCTTCTTGGAGTTACCGAAGTTTATGCAGCCGGTGGAGCGCAAGCAATTGCACTAATGGCATATGGCTCAACCGGCGATGTTGAAATCGAGCCGGTGTATTTGGTCACTGGTCCAGGAAATATGTTTGTTACAGCCGCTAAGCGAATGCTTAAAGGCTTAATTGGAATTGATTCGGAAGCTGGGCCAACTGAAATCGCGATCTTGGCAGATGATTCGGCAAACCCAGATTTTGTAGCAGCAGATTTAATCAGTCAAGCAGAGCACGATGAAGTAGCAGCGTCGGTACTTGTAACGGACAGCGAAGAATTGATTACAAATGTACGGGCAAGTCTTGAGCGCTTAGTCCCGCTAGCAATGAACAAAGATCGAATCCGGATTGCTCTTACTGGGCAACAGAGCGCATTTGTATTAGTTGATGACTTGGAACATGGACTAAATGTCGTGGATGCTTACGCGGCCGAACATCTCGAAATTCACACGAGAAACGCCTCTGAAGTCGCTCGCCGAGTAAACAACGCTGGTGCAATTTTTGTTGGCGATTGGTCGCCGGTTTCACTCGGGGACTACGCGGCCGGCTCAAATCACGTTTTACCTACGGGCGGCTGTGCTTGCCACTCGTCTGGACTTTCAGTTCAGTCCTTTTTGCGGGGCGTTCACTATGTCGAATACAACGAAGCTGCACTCAGTGACATTGCGCAAACTGTAATCACACTCGCTAACTCGGAAGGCTTGCCGGGTCACGCAGCAGCGATCGAAATTCGTTCGAAATGACAAAGTTACCTATTCGCAAAGACTTGGTAGGTAGGTCTCCTTATGGCGCGCCACAGCTCGACGTACCAACACGTCTAAATACCAACGAAAATCCATTTGGTCCATCACCCGAACTTGTTGCGGAATTGGCCAAAGCAGTTTCCGAACTTGGTTCAAAGCTAAATCGCTATCCAGATCGTGATGCGATTGAACTTCGCGCCGACTTAGCCGCGTACCTAAATGCAGAAAGCCAAGTTAACTTGACTGCCAGCAACATTTGGACAGCTAATGGTTCAAATGAAGTCATGCAACAACTACTCCAACTTTTTGGAGGCCCCGATAAGTCGTTAGTTGCCTTTAGTCCGACTTACTCAATGTATGAGGATTATTGTCGAAACACTTTCACAAACTATTTGAGCGTTTCGCGTAATGAAGATTTCACGATTGATAAAAAGGTAATCGACATTGCTCTTGATTTAACCCCAGACATCATCGTTTTAACATCGCCAAATAATCCAA
Organism: uncultured Actinomycetes bacterium; assembly: GCA_903925705.1. Lineage (GTDB taxonomy): Bacteria > Actinomycetota > Actinomycetes > S36-B12 > UBA5976 > UBA5976. Next base: position 5,812 of record CAIYGJ010000018.1, read on the forward strand.
CCGGCACAATTATCGAAAATTCAGAAATTGATTATCTACTCGAGAAATTTTCTGGTGTTTTGATTATCGATGAGGCTTATGCCGAATTTAGACCAGCCGAATCGCCTTCAGCATTAGTCAAGCGCTCAGGGCACCCGAATTTAGTTGTAGTGCGAACCATGAGTAAGGCTTTTTCATATGCCGGAGCCAGAGTTGGTTACATTGCTGCAAACCCCGAAGTCATAGATGCAATTCAATTGGTTCGCTTGCCATATCACTTATCAACAGTTACTCAAGCAGTCGCCAGGGTCGCACTGAGATTTAGTCATGAGCTTCAAAGCCAGGTCAACTTACTTCGACAGGAACGTGATGAACTAGCAATTTGGCTGGTTAATCAAGGTTTTGATGTGGCCCCAAGTGGGGCGAACTTTCTGCTGTTTGGAACATTTGGAGATCGCAACCTTGTGTGGGAACAATTGGTTGAGCAAGGTGTCTTAATTCGCCAAACTGGTCCAGATGGTTGGTTGCGAGTAAGCATTGGCACTCCAGAAGAAAATCTCGCCTTTAAAACTGCACTATTACATGTAACTAATCGAACTAATGGAAAGTAATCAAATGGCCCGCACCGCACGCATTGAGCGAAGCACGAAGGAAAGTTCAGTCCTAGTTGAACTGAACCTAGATGGCACTGGACAAATAGATATCGAAACGGGCGTGCCATTTTTTGATCACATGCTTTCCCAGCTAGGTCGTCATGGTGGCTTTGATTTAAAGGTACAAACAAAGGGTGATGTTGACGTGGACTCACATCACACAGTCGAGGACACATCATTGGCGGTTGGTGAAGCAATTCGCACCGCACTTGGCGACAAGGTTGGGATCCGACGATTTGGTGACGCGTACGTTCCACTAGATGAAACTGCCTGCCATGCGGCCGTTGATCTTTCCGGTCGTCCATATCTGGTTCATGAACAGCCTGAAATCGTCGAGTTGATCGGTACTTTTGATACAACATTGATCCGCCACATTTGGGAATCCATAATCGCGACGGCTCAAATCTGTATCCACATTCGAATTCTGAGTGGGAGAAATGCTCATCACGTAAGCGAGGCTCAATTCAAGGCTGTAGCGCGCGCACTTCGTGATGCGGTAGCAATCGATCCGCGCGTACTTGATGTGCCGTCAACTAAGGGAAGTCTCTAGCTCGTGACTTCTGTTGTCATTCTTGACTACGGATCAGGAAACGTAAGGTCGGCTCAGCGCGCTGTTGAAACTACCGGAGCCACGGTTTCAATTTCCGCAGACTTCGACGAGGCTTTAGAAGCCGATGCGCTGCTAGTGCCAGGAGTTGGCGCTTTCGCTGCCTGCATCCAAGGAATTAAAAAAGTTCGGGGAGATCAGATAATAGGTCGACGATTGGCAGGTGGGCGACCAGTATTAGGAATTTGTGTTGGCATGCAGGTGCTTTTTGAAAAAAGCACAGAGCATGCCGGCGAAGGATTCTTCGAAGGTCTTAACGAATGGCCCGGCACAGTAGAAAAGCTTGAGGCGGCGGTCCTTCCTCACATGGGTTGGAATAACGTTGCTGCTTCAACTGGTTCCCAGATGTTTAAGGGAATTGAAAATGAACGGTTCTATTTTGTTCATTCTTTTGCGGCCCAAAAATGGGAACTTGATCCACACGAGATGCTGGCTGCGCCTAAAGTGAGTTGGTCCAATCACGGTCAAGACTTTGTTGCGGCAGTTGAAAATGGTCCACTTTGGGCTACGCAGTTTCATCCGGAAAAATCTGGCGATGCTGGTCTGACATTATTAGCGAATTGGATAGCCACAATTAAATGAACTTACACATATGCATTCGGAGCGAACTATGACATCTCTAATCTTGTTACCTGCAGTTGATGTGGCAGATGGATTGGCAGTTCGCTTGGTACAAGGTGAAGCAGATAGCGCAACCTCCTTTGGCGATCCATTGGCGGCCGCACTGGACTGGCAAGCCGGTGGCGCGCAATGGATTCATTTAGTCGATCTTGACGCTGCCTTTGGTCGTGGCGAAAACCGAAATTTGTTAGCCGAAGTAGTTGGCAAACTTGATGTAAACGTAGAACTATCCGGTGGTATCCGCGACGATGAATCGCTTCGAGCCGCTCTTGCAACGGGTTGTCGTCGAGTGAACCTGGGAACTGCTGCGCTGGAAGATCCGGAGTGGACCGCACGTGTCATTGGTGAATTCGGCGATCGGATTGCAGTTGGTCTGGATGTTCGCGGCACTGTGCTTGCAGCGCGCGGTTGGACTAAAGAGGGTGGCGATATTTGGGAAACTCTTGAGCGATTGGAATCCGATGGCTGCCAAAGATATGTAGTTACTGATGTAACTAAAGATGGCACGCTTCGTGGACCCAACATCGATTTACTTAAACAGATGTGCGAACGAACCAACATGCCAGTTATCGCTAGCGGTGGCATCGCAACTCTTGACGATCTAGTTGAACTCAGAGCTCTAGCTGACATGGGTGTAGAAGGCGCAATTGTTGGCAAGGCACTTTACGCACAGGCATTTACGTTAGAAGAAGCTATCCAAGTTTCTGGACCACAGGCGTAGTAAATGAGCGTTGCAATTCGAGTAATCCCATGCCTTGATGTCGATGCTGGTCGAGTTGTTAAAGGCGTCAACTTTGAGAATCTAAATGATGCTGGAGATCCAGTTGAATTAGCGCGGCGATACGGAAACTCGGGCGCAGATGAACTTGTGTTCCTTGATATCAAAGCATCGAGTTCCAATCGCGAAACAACTTACGAGATGATTCGCAAAACTGCTGAAGAACTGTTTATTCCACTTACCGTCGGTGGTGGTGTTAGAACTGTTTCTGACGTTGATCAATTGCTTCGTGCCGGTGCTGACAAAGTTGGAATCAACACTGCAGGAATTGCTAACCCGGAACTGATTTCGGACTCGGCAAAACGGTTTGGTGATCAGTGCATTGTTATCTCAGTTGACGTGCGACGTAATCAAGACTCACCAAGTGGCTTTGAAGCAACAACCCATGGTGGCCGAAACAGCAGCGGTCGCGACGCCTTGGAATGGATTATTGAGGCAGCCGAGCGGGGTGCTGGTGAAGTCCTACTTAATTCAATGGATGCCGACGGCACCAAGAATGGCTATGACCTTGAATTGATTTCTGCAGTCCGCGCGAAGGTCGAAATTCCAGTAATTGCGAGCGGCGGCGCTGGCAAGCTTTCAGATTTTGCTCCGGCAGTCAAAGCGGGGGCAAATGCAGTACTTGCCGCGAGTGTTTTTCACTTTAATGAAATTTCAATTCAAGAAGTAAAGGCTAAACTCGCTGGAAGCGGGGAAGTTGTTCGCTAGTATCGCTCGCTAATTTCGACTACTTTGTTTAATCAAGGCACAATAGAGGCATGGAGAGTTCGCCTTTTGTTGAAACCTTAGTTTTCAATGACCAAGGGCTGATTCCTGTTGTTGTGCAACAAGTTGATACCAGGGAAGTCTTGATGGTTGCCTGGATGAATTCCGACACCGTAAATCAAACTCTGCAAACTGGCAAAGCCACATACTGGAGCCGCAGCCGATCGGAAGTTTGGATCAAGGGCGCAACATCTGGTAATCACCAACGCGTCATTTCTCTTGCAAAAGATTGTGACAGCGACACTTTGCTGCTGACCGTCGATCAATCAGGGCCTGCTTGCCACACTGGTAGCCGAACTTGTTTTGATGAATCAGTTACCCACCCCGAGTTATTTGATGAGTCAAAAACTAATCCCAAGGGTTCAGGATGACAACTCCAAACCTCGAGTCCTTTCGTAATTTGGCGCAAACTCGACGGGTAATTCCAGTTTTCCGAAAAGTACTGGCAGATGGGGAAACCGCACTTGGTCTTTATCGAAAACTTGCAGACGAACGCGCCGGCACATTCCTACTTGAATCTGCCGAGCATGGCAGATCCTGGTCTCGCTACTCATTCGTTGGAGTGGCAAGTTCAGCAATGCTTTCAGAACGAAATGGCCAGGCAGCTTGGTCTGGAAAAGTTCCACAAGGCGTACCAGCTACCGGCGATCCAATCAAAGCATTGCGGGAAACTTTAGATGTACTTTTCACGCCAGGAGTTAACGAAGGAATTACCGACGAAGAACTGCCGCCGCTCACAGGTGGTGTTGTCGGTTACTTGGGATATGACATAGTCCGCCGCCTTGAGAAGTTACCAAATCAAACCGAAGACGTTCTTGAGTTGCCAGAGCTGGCAATGCTGGTTGCAACTGACTTAGCGGTTTTGGATCACAAAGATGGAACTGTCACTCTGATTGCTAATGCAATCAATTACGACAACTCTGATGAACGCGTTGACGAGGCTTGGTTTGATGCTGAACAAAGACTTGATGCCATGGAATTAGCCCTAGGTGGTCAAGCCCCATCGAGCGCCGCCAGTTTTGATCGCACTGCAAAGGCAGAATTTACCCGAGAGACATCTGGTGCTGAATATCAAGAATCTGTGAGAATCGCACAAGAGCGAATCCGAGCAGGGGACGCATTTCAAATTGTGTTGAGCCAAAGATTTGCCACGAAATGCCAAGCCTCCGCACTTGATGTTTATCGAGTGTTGCGCGCAACTAATCCAAGTCCCTACATGTTCCTATTTCGAATCCCAGAATTAACTGGTCCAGGCCAAGAGCTCGGGACCAAAGTTGCCTTCGATGTTGTTGGCTCAAGTCCTGAAGCACTGGTGACGCTTAGAAATGGTGAAGCCATGCTTCATCCAATCGCCGGTACTAGGCCTCGGGGCGACACACCACAAATCGATGACTCTAATGCAGCAGACCTACTTGCAGATAAGAAAGAGCGTGCAGAACACTTAATGCTTGTTGACCTTGGCAGAAATGATTTAGGTCGGGTTTGCTTGCCAGGCTCTGTTGAAGTAACCGATTTCATGAGCATTGAAAAATATAGTCATGTGATGCATATAGTTTCTACGGTTATTGGAAAAATTGACCCCGCTGTTAGTGCCTTTGATCTGGTTGCTGCGACATTCCCAGCAGGCACACTTTCTGGTGCACCAAAGCCAATGGCGATGACAATTATTGAAGAGCTGGAAAAATCAAAACGTGGCGTCTACGGCGGATGTGTTGGATATTTCGATTTTGCGGGCAATATTGACACAGCAATTGCGATTCGTTCTACGGTAATCAAGAATTCAATTGCGTATGTTCAGGCAGGCGCAGGTGTTGTTGCTGACTCAGTTCCAGAAAGTGAAGATGCTGAATGTCAAGCAAAAGCAATGGCCGTCTTAAATGCAGTTGCTGTAGCTAATTCCTTGGTGAGTAACCAAACATGAAATTGACGCTGCGAAACTTGATTGCTCTGGAGCTAATTTGCTCAGTAATTGCTCTAATTGCTCTAGGTCGGCCATGGGTAGCTGCAACGTATACAGAAACCGGATTTCCCTCGGTTAGTTTGAGTTTGAGTGCGAATCAACTGAATTCCTCACTAAATGGACTCGCTCTTGCTTCAATTGCCTCCGCGCTTGGCGCGATAGCAACTCGCGGAGTTTTCCGCCGAGTGGTTGGCTTAGCTATTTTTTGCTTAGGCGCTGGGCTAGTGTCGATCACTATTAACTTAATGAACAACTTAGATAAATTTGTCGGATTGGAATTCGAACAAGCGATAGGGCGGCAAGTCTCTGGCTGGACCGCCGAAACTTCACATTACAACTGGGTTTTCATACCAGCTGGGTGCGTTGTGGCGCTATGTGGTTTAGCAATTGCAGTGAAATCATTTGATTCTGGAATGTCAAAACGTTATGAACGAAATTCATCGGTCGATACCGAACTGACTCCTTGGCAAGCCCTGGATCAGGGAATCGACCCAACAATCCAAAGCCCTGTCGGCCAACAGTTAGACTAGGCAAAGCATCGCTTAAAGGAGAACCAATGTCAGACGCACACGCAGATCACGGTCACACGGTTGCGGCATGGGTGGCTGTGGGTATTGCCATGGTTGCATTCCTGGTTGGTTGCATCGGCGTAGTTATCGCATCTCCGATGGTGTTCTGGATCGGCATCGCGTTGCTCCCAGTTGCCGGTATCGCGGGCAAGATCCTAGGTCTTATGGGCTACGGCAAGCAGAAGCACTAAGCGGTTTTTAAAATTTTGTAACAGGATGCAGTTTCGGCCCAGAGCGCCGCTCATCCAAAAGAAAGGCACATCATGACTTCTGTTCTGGATTCAATCATCCAGGGAGTTAAAGAAGATCTTGCGGTGCGAAAAACATCAGTCTCCCTCAGTGAATTAAAAGCAAACGTGGATCAAGTTCCGCGCGCATTGCCAGCCGCAGACTTACTTTTAAAGAATCCGTTCAGTGTCATCTCTGAAGTAAAGCGAGCGAGCCCAAGCAAAGGACACTTATCGGATATCCCAGATCCGGCGTTACTGGCACTTGAATACCAAACTGGCGGCGCGCAGGTGATTAGCGTTCTTACCGAAGAACGTAAATTTAGTGGCAGCCTTGCTGACCTTGATGCAGTTCGACGTAAAGTTTCAATTCCAATTCTGCGAAAAGATTTCATGGTTGACGAATACCAAGTGTGGGAAGCGCGGGCACACGGCGCTGATGTGATTTTGCTAATTGTTGCTGGGTTATCTGATGGCCAACTTGTGGAACTATATGATCTAGCAACTGAACTTGGAATGTCTGTTTTAGTTGAGATTCACGATGAGTCCGAATTGGACCGAGCACTTGCAATTAATCCAAAACTCCTAGGTGTGAATGCCCGCAACCTTAAGACTCTGGAAGTCAGCCTGGATGTGTGTCACCACTTAATTCCACAAATCCCAGATCAAGTTCTAGCAATTGCCGAATCTGGAATTTCAAGCACTGATCAAGTGGAAGCCTTAGTTTTAAGTGGCGCCAGAGCGGTATTAGTTGGCGAAGCCTTAGTCACAGGTGGTACTCCAGCCAAAACTGTCGCAGAATGGACTCAGGCGGGAATTCGGGCTCGCGAAAAATTCTTATTGAATCGTTCTTAGGACTGGCAAAATGACAGCAAATGATGTTGTGTCGGTGCCAGACCTGCGCGGGCACTTCGGCAAATTCGGTGGAAGATTTGTACCTGAAGCTTTGATGGCAGCTCTTGATGAACTTGATGAAGCATTTCGCAAAGCAATGGTTGACCCAGGCTTCTTGAAGCAACTTCGCGAACTACAGATTAATTACACTGGTCGTCCTAGCCCGATCACCGAGGCTAAGAGATTTGCTGAACATGCTGGTGGCGCAACGATCTTGCTAAAGCGCGAAGACTTAAATCACACTGGCTCTCACAAGATAAACAACGTTTTAGGGCAAGGCTTACTTACTCAGCGAATGGGTAAGACGCGAGTTATCGCAGAAACCGGCGCCGGCCAACATGGCGTGGCAACTGCAACTGTGGCTGCACTCCTTGGTCTTGAGTGCGTTGTTTACATGGGAGAAGAAGACACAAAGCGACAAGCACTTAACGTTGCGCGAATGAAGTTACTTGGCGCAACTGTTGTGCCGGTTACTATTGGCAGTCGAACCCTTAAAGATGCAATCAATGAAGCCATGCGCGACTGGGTAGCAAACGTTGAAACCACCCATTACATGCTTGGCACAGTTGCCGGCCCGGCTCCATTTCCAGAAATGGTTCGAGACTTTCATCGAATAATCGGTGATGAATCCCGTGAGCAAATGCTTAGTCGATACGGGCGTCTGCCAGATGTGGTTGCAGCCTGCGTTGGCGGAGGCTCAAACGCGATTGGTATTTTCACAGCATTTATCGGCGATGCAAACGTGCGTCTACTTGGGCTTGAAGCTGGTGGCGATGGCATTGAAACCGGTCGCCATGCATCAACAATCGTTGGGGGAGCAGTCGGAGTCCTTCATGGCGCTCGCTCCTACATCATGCAAGATGATGATGGCCAAACAATTGAAAGCCACTCCATTTCTGCTGGCCTGGATTACCCAAGCGTTGGTCCAGAGCACGCATATCTTGCAGATATCGGTCGCGCCGAATATCGCTCGGTCACTGACGTTGAAGCCATGAATGCGTTCAAGCTACTTTGCGAAACCGAGGGAATTATTCCGGCAATTGAAACCGCCCACGCCTTGGCTGGAGCAATTGAAATTGGCAAGGAACTTGGCGAGGGCGCGATTATCCTGATCAACCTTTCGGGTCGTGGCGATAAAGATGTTGAGACTGCTGCCAAATATTTTGGAATTGATTTATGAGTTTGCTGCACGACGCATTTGCGCGCGCTAAATCTGAAAATCGTGCAGCTCTGATTGCGTACTTGCCAGCTGGATATCCAACCGAAGATGGTGCCGTCGAATGCATTGCGGCCATGGTCGAGGGCGGCGTTGACATAGTTGAGATTGGCTTCCCATATAGCGATCCAGTTATGGACGGTCCCACAATTCAAGATGCAGTTAACATTTCACTTACTGGTGGAACCAAGTCCGCAACAGTAATCAATACCGTGAAGCGCGTTGCCGACCTTGGTGTTCCCGCCCTAGTTATGTCTTACTGGAATCCAATTGAACGTTACGGCGTGGATTCTTTTGCCAATGATTTTCATGCAGCCGGTGGTGTCGGAGTTATAACTCCTGACCTGACACCAGAAGAAGCCGACGATTGGATCGCGGCAACTGATTCAAATGAAGTGGATCGCGTCTTCTTAGTTGCACTATCGAGTTCGGATGAACGAATTGCAAAAGTAGCAAACGCGACAACTGGGTTTATTTACGCGGGGGCCGTAATGGGCGTGACAGGTGCACGTACCTCTGTTTCTGATGCTATTGAAGGCCTAGTCGCCAAAGTGCGCCGCCATAGCGAACTCCCTGTGGCTGTCGGTCTTGGTGTTTCCACCCCAGAGCAGGCACATGAAATAGCCCAATATGCAGATGGCGTGATCGTAGGAAGTGCATTTGTAACCGCAATTAAAAATGACGGCCCAGCTGGCGCCAAGGCTTTAGCACAGGCGTTGTCCAAAGGTTTAGCCCGCTAAAACTGCCAAGTAATGGCAAGTATTGGCACTTGATAAAGTGCGACATAATTGAGGCAACGTAAGTTCTTACTTATAAACAGACTTATTTAATGGAGTGTTTGTGTCACAAGAAAACATGAGTGCCAAAGCCGCAAAAGCCGCCGCCGCAGCGGCCCGCCAGGATGCTGCAGTTATTGAGCAAAAGCGTCAGCGAAAGATTCGTTTAATCGGCGGCTTAGTGGTTGTTGTGGTGATGGCTGCATTAATTGCAATTCCGGCGTTATCAAAAAAAGATGCAGTTGTGCCGTCTGATTCCGCACTTCCAACCGGTGTTACAAGTGACACCTATGGCGTAAAAGTTGGATCAGCTTGGACTGCAACCGGATCCGACAAGATCCCAGTCCTTCAAATCTGGGAAGACTTCCAATGTCCAGCTTGCGCTCGATTCGAGGAAGCATCTGGGGCTGCGCTGCAAGGATTAATCTCCGACGGCAAAGTGCGCGTTGAATATCGACCAACAATTTTCTTGGATAAGAATTTGATGTCATCAAATACTGCTGCTGGTAACCCAAATTCTTCAAAACGCGCAACGATGGGATTCGGGTGTGCAGTTGATGCAAATGCTGCAGAAAAATATCACGCTGGAGTCTTTGCGGCACAGCCAGCTGATGAAGGTGCTGGATTTCCAAATGAGACTTTGATTTCTATTGCCGAGTCATCAGGTGTCACCGGTGATGCCCTAACTACTTTTACTGATTGTTTAACTTCAGAAAAATATGCAGGTTGGGTTGCTAAATCATTTGAGGCATTTAACTCTGAGGGAGTCACATCAACTCCATTTGGACTAATCAATGGCACTGAAGTACCTGGTGAAGTTTTATTCGATCCAGCAAAGTTAACTGCTGCGATCGAAGCTGCTTCAAAGAGCTAAGTGACTTAGCAACTTCATGAACTTCATACCAGCATTCATTCCTAGTCCGCCGCAAAGTGTCTGGCAACTAGGTCCGATTCCGCTGCGTGCTTATGCCTTCTTTATTTTGGTGGGAATTTTCGTAGCTGTTTGGCTCGGCAACAAGCGATGGATTGCGCGCGGAGGTTTGGATGGGCAAGTTGCAGACATCGCAATGTGGGCGGTTCCGTTTGGAATAATCGGCGGGCGCCTCTATCACGTGATGACGGACTGGGAACTTTATTTCAGTGAGGGCGGCAAAGGCTTCTTGGGAGCGTTCCGAATTTGGGAAGGTGGCCTTGGAATTTGGGGCGCACTTGCCTTAGGTGGAGTCGGCGCTTGGATTGGAGCAAAACGAATCGGCGTGCCGTTTGCTCCATTTGCAGATTCCATTGCACCGGGCATTGCATTTGCCCAAGCCATCGGAAGGTTAGGCAACTGGTTTAACCAAGAACTTTTCGGTCGCCCGACGACTTTGCCTTGGGGATTAGAAATAGCAACGCCAAACCGCCCAACTGAGTTCAGTCAATTTGAAACCTTTCATCCAACTTTCCTTTACGAAGCCCTTGCCTGTGTCGCAATTGGATTTCTAATTATTTGGGCTGATAAACGCTACGTAATGGGGCATGGCCGCGTGTTTGCTCTTTACGCTGCGCTTTATTGTTCAGCTCGTGGCTTGATTGAAACCATGCGCATTGACGACGCCCACCACATTCTTGGAATTAGATTCAATGTATTTACTGCACTATTCATCGGCGCGATGTCACTGCTGTACCTAGTTCGCTCCAGCGAGAAAAATCCTGGCCGGGAACTTATGTTCGAAGGCAAATTAGTGATTCAAGGGCAAGAACCTGAAGTAGCGGATGCGACCAAAATTGTTGTGGAAGCGAAAGTTTCCGAAAATTCAGATTCGCAATCCAATCGTTCTCCTGCAGTTCAGACAGGCGAGCCAAAGCAACGCGGTCGTAGAGCAAAACCTAAACAGTAACTAATTATGAATCAATCAGGTTCTTAAGCTTTAGCGAGTAAACTTAAGGCAAACCTCCTGATAGGAAACTCTGTGCGCCGCGCAAAAATTGTTTGCACCTTAGGTCCGGCTACCGCTACCTCGGAAATTATTAACAAACTTGTCGATGCGGGTATGAACGTAGCACGTTTGAATCTTTCCCACGGCGACCAAGAAGTTCATACGCGTTCTTATGAGATGGTTCGCGCCGCTTCTATTTCCTCAGGCAAAGGAGTAGGAATTCTTGCCGACCTACAAGGTCCAAAAATTAGGCTTGCTCGTTTTGCTTCAGGGCCAGTCGAACTTCGGGTTGGAGATTCATTCACGATCACTACGAGAGACGTTCCTGGCGATGCGACAATTTGCGGCACAACTTATTCAGGACTACCTGGTGACTGCAAAGCTGGCGATCGAATACTCATAGATGACGGCAAAGTTGGACTAGAGGTTGTGCAAGTAACGACAGACTCGGTAATAACTCGAGTTACTGAAGCCGGTACCGTGAGTGACAACAAGGGAATTAATCTGCCAGGCGTAGCCGTGAGCGTGCCTGCGCTTTCCGAAAAGGATATTTCTGATTTACGTTGGGCGCTACGACTAGGCGTAGATATGATTGCGCTTTCATTTGTGCGAAATGCCGCAGATGTTGTTGATGTTCACAAGATCATGGATGAAGAAGGTCGCCGGATTCCAGTGATTGCCAAGATTGAAAAGCCTCAGGCAGTAGAGAACTTAAAGGAAATCATTGATGCCTTCGATGGCATCATGGTGGCCCGTGGTGACTTGGGTGTGGAACTTCCACTTGAGCAAGTACCTATGGTGCAAAAACGAGCTATTGAATTGGCCCGAGCAGCAACCAAGCCGGTAATCGTGGCAACCCAGATGCTTGAATCAATGATTAGTTCGAATCGTCCAACTCGGGCAGAAGCTAGCGATGTTGCAAATGCAGTTCTCGACGGCGCAGATGCTTTAATGCTTTCGGGTGAAACCAGTATCGGTGTCGACCCGGTTCATGTAGTCGAGACTATGAGTCGAATCATTTCTCATATCGAAACTGAAGCTCTCGAGTCGCTTCCCAAACTTGCTGATGATGCCCAGGGCCAAACCGCCAAGGCCATGTGCCTTGCGGCAGTTGATGTTGCATCCCATGTTGGAGCCGTAAGTTTGGTTGCATTCACTGAGACTGGAAGTTCAGCAAGGCTAGTTGCACGTCACCGAAGCAGAACTCGAATCATGGCATTTACGCCAAATGAACATGTGCGAAACCAGCTTTCGCTGGTTTGGGGAACCGAAACTTTCTTGGTTCCACGCGTGTCACATACTGACGAAATGGTGGAGCAGCTCGACAAGATTCTTTTGGAGTTTGGAATTTTCAAGATGCACGATCCCATCGTTGTTATTGCAGGAGTTCCACCCGGCGTTCCAGGCTCGACTAATGGCATGCGCGTACACAAGTTAGGGCATGGTGCAGATGACGCCTAGGCGGAATCTGCACCCAATAAGCACCGCGCAATCCAGATGACGCCTAGGCGGAATCTGCACCAAATGTGACTGATTTCGATTTTGCCTGCTACAGTAATGAAAGCTTGAAAGCACGCCATCCTTTAACACCTGTCCCGTGAGGCAGGAAAGGAGGTAAGAAGATGACGCACGACTTTGAGCCACAAGGACACGTAGTCCTTGATTCCAGCGATATATCTCGCGCCCTTACCCGATTAGCTCATGAAATTGTTGAGCGCACTCATGGCGCCACCAATTTAACTTTGATGGGGATTCCAACTCGAGGCGCATCCCTTGCTACGCGCCTCGGTGAAAAAATTTCCCAAATCCAAAGCAGCCTAGTATCTGTTGGCGCAATCGACATCACGATGTATCGAGATGACCTCAGGTCGCGTCCGGCGCGCGCGCTGCTCCCAACAACCATCCCACCAGAAGGCATTGAAGGTCGCCTGGTGATCTTGGTTGATGACGTACTGTTCTCGGGACGAACAATTAGAGCGGCCCTTGATGCACTTTCCGAACACGGTCGCCCAGAACTAGTCCAACTTGCTGTACTGGTGGACCGTGGTCATCGCGAACTTCCGATTCGCGCAGATTATGTTGGCAAAAACCTGCCTACTTCTCGCAGTGAAAAGATTCAGGTCAACTTGATAGAACATGACGGCGTCGATGAAGTTCGAATCGAGCGTGAATCATGAAGCACTTGTTAAGCGCAGCTGACTTAAGTTACGAAGAAGCAATCTTGGTCCTAGACACCGCCAAACAGCTCGCTGCCGCCACGGAACATGGAGTCGGCAAACTTCCACCGTTACGAGGACGCACGGTTGTGAATCTGTTTTATGAAGATTCAACACGTACTCGCATTTCATTTGAAGCCGCAGCCAAGCGATTGAGCGCAGACGTAATCAACTTCTCGGCCAAAGGATCTAGCGTTTCAAAAGGCGAAAGCTTGAAAGACACCGCATTGACATTAGAAGCAATGGGCGCAGATGCCGTCGTAATTCGCCACAACAGCAGTGGCGCGCCACATCGATTGGCAAATGCTGGCTGGATTTCTGGCGGAGTTGTAAATGCTGGCGATGGAACTCACGAACATCCAACCCAAGCACTGCTCGACGCTTACACACTTCGTAACCATCTCCGTAATGGCGAAGGTGACTTAAAGGGTGTCAACGTCACGATTGTTGGCGACGTCCTGCATAGCCGCGTGGCACGATCAAATGTCCTGTTGCTCAATACCCTCGGTGCCAAAGTGCGCTTAGTGGCCCCGCCAACTTTGCTTCCGTATGGCGTTGAAGATTGGGATTGCGAAGTTTCCTACGACTTCGATGCTTCCCTTGAAGGCTCTGACGCCGTAATGATGTTGCGCGTGCAACGGGAACGTATGAATGCCGCATACTTCCCAAATGCTCACGAATACAGCAGCCGGTATGGCTTGAGCGTGACTCGAATGAATCGACTTTCGGAATCAGCGGTTGTTATGCACCCAGGTCCGATGAATCGCGGAATGGAAATTTCAGCAGATGTTGCCGATTCCCAGCGCTCAGTGATTGTCGAGCAAGTTGCCAATGGCGTCAGTGTGCGCATGGCTGTCCTGTACTTAATTCTTGGCGGATCGGAGTCAAAGTAATGACTAGCTACGTAATCAAAGACGTCACAATTTTGGATGGGAAACCAACTGACATTGTTGTGAAAGATGGTGTGATCGCCCAGATTGGTTCTGGCCTAACTGCGGATCAGACCGTAGACGGTTCAGGCTGCATTGCACTACCTGGCCTTGTTGATCTACACACGCACTTACGTGAACCTGGCCGCGAAGATGCCGAAACGGTTTTGTCGGGAAGTCGCGCAGCGGCTATGGGTGGATTCACTGCAGTACACGCAATGGCGAACACCAATCCAGTTGCTGATACTGCAGGTGTCGTTGAGCAAGTCTGGCGGCTTGGTCAGGAAGCTGGATTGGTTGATGTTCGTCCAGTTGGGGCAGTCACTATGGGACTTGAAGGAACTGCGCTTGCTGAACTAGGGGCGATGGCAGATAGCGCAGCAGCAGTTCGAGTTTTCAGCGATGACGGTAAATGTGTGCATGACGCGGCATTGATGCGTCGAGCTTTGGAGTATGTAAAGGCCTTCGACGGTGTAGTTGCCCAGCATGCCCAAGAACCAAGATTGACTGAAGGCGCGCAAATGAACGAAGGCGTGATTTCAGGCAAGTTAGGTCTGGCTGGTTGGCCAGCAGTCGCCGAAGAGGCGATCATCGCGCGCGATGTTCTGCTGGCACACCATGTTGGTTCGAGATTGCACGTGTGTCATCTTTCGACCGCGGGCAGTGTCGAAATCATTCGTTGGGCTAAGTCTCGCGGGATTAATGTCACTGCTGAAGTCACACCACACCACCTGTACTTCACTGACGAGGTCGTTGAATCCTACGATCCGATCTATAAAGTGAATCCGCCGCTTCGCACTAAAGCAGATGTCGAAGCCGTTCGTGCCGGTTTAGCAGATGGAACTATCAACATTGTGGCAACTGATCACGCGCCACATCCTTCCGAAGACAAGGAATGCGAGTGGACTGCCGCAGCTTTTGGTATGACTGGACTGGAAAGTGCGCTGAGTGTGGTTTACGAAACTATGGTGCAAACCGGGCTAATGAATTGGGCCGCAGTTGCAGATCGAATGTCGGTTTCACCGGCTCAAATTGGCCGAGTCAGCACCCAAGGTCAGCCAATTGAAGTTGGTTCACCAGCAAACTTGGTAATTTTTGATCCCCGTGCAAGTCAAGAAGTGGACGCACGAAAGACTGTAAGTGCAAGCCGTAATACCCCGTACGCAGGACGCACCCTTCCCGGCAAAGTAGTTGCAACGTTCTATCGCGGTAAACCAACTGTGCTGAACGGAGAACTTAACGCATGACCCGAGCCGTCTTAGTACTTGAAGATGGTCAAGTATTCACAGGTCGTTCATATGGTGCCGATGGAAGTGCTTTTGGCGAAGCCGTTTTCTCAACTGGAATGACGGGCTACCAAGAGACAATCACTGACCCTTCCTACTGTGGTCAAGTAGTAGTGCAAACAGCTCCGCATATTGGAAACACAGGCTGGAATGACGAAGACGATGAATCACAACAAATTTGGGTTTCCGGATACGTAGTTCGTGATCCAGCTCGCCGCCCATCAAACTGGCGCTCCACCATAAGTCTTGATGATGAACTTCGAAAGCAAAATGTAGTCGGCATTAGTGATGTTGATACTCGCGCTTTGACACGACACTTACGCGAACATGGCGCTATGCGCGTTGGAATCTTTTCTGGCACTGCCGCTGAACAAGACATCGAATCATTGTTGAACAAAGTTCGCGAAGTTCCAGAAATGTCGGGTGCTAGCTTTTCCGAAACTGTTTCGACTAAGGAAACTTACATAGTTCCTGCAGTCGGAACCAAGAAGTTTCAAGTTGCCGCCCTTGACTTAGGAATTAAGTCGATGACTCCACATTTGATGGCCCAGCGGGGGATTGAAGTTCATGTTGTACCCGCAAACATCTCGGCTGAAGATTTGTTAGCAGCCGGCCCAGATGGCATCTTCGTTTCAAATGGCCCAGGGGATCCGGCAACTGCGTTACACGCAATTTCACTTGTGCAAGCAACACTTGATGCCAAGCGACCATTCTTTGGCATCTGTTTTGGGAATCAAATCCTAGGACGTGCGCTGGGTTTTGGTACCTACAAACTTCGTTACGGACACCGTGGAATCAATCAGCCAGTTATGGATCGCACAACTAACAAAGTTGAAGTGACTGCACATAACCATGGGTTTGCAGTTGATGCGCCGATTGATCGAGACTCCCAAACGCCTTACGGCACAGTTCGAGTAAGCCATGTATGTCTAAACGACAATGTGGTCGAAGGTTTGGAATGTGTAGACGTTCCAGCATTCAGTGTTCAGTACCACCCTGAAGCAGCCGCTGGCCCGCATGATTCGGCTTACTTGTTTGATCGATTTGTTGAACTGATGGAGGGTAAGCGCTAATGCCTCGTCGCAGTGACATCAAATCAGTAATGGTAATTGGTTCAGGACCGATTGTTATCGGCCAAGCCTGTGAATTCGATTACTCCGGAACTCAAGCTTGTCGAGTTCTCAAAGCTGAAGGCCTTCGAGTAATTCTGGTTAATAGCAACCCAGCAACGATCATGACTGATCCGGAATTTGCCGATGCCACATACATCGAGCCAATCACTCCCGAAGTAGTTGCCACAATCATTGAACGCGAGCGACCCGACGCCCTGCTTCCAACACTCGGCGGTCAGACCGCACTTAACACCGCAATCGCACTGTTTAAAAATGGCGTCTTGGATAAGTACAACGTAGAACTAATCGGTGCGGACGTTGATGCCATTGAACGCGGTGAAAACCGCGAACTCTTCCGCCAGATTGTTGCCGACATTGGCGGCGAAAGTGCAAAGTCTTTTGTTTGTCACACCATGCAAGATTGCTTAGATGGCGTAAAAGTACTTGGTTACCCGGTTGTAGTCCGCCCATCTTTCACTATGGGTGGCGCTGGTTCAGGTATTGCCTACAGCGAAGAAGATTTACATCGAATTGCTGGCCTTGGTTTGCAAGCTAGCCCAACAACAGAAGTTTTGCTCGAAGAGTCAATCATTGGCTGGAAAGAGTATGAACTTGAGTTAATGCGCGACAACAAAGACAACGTGGTCGTAGTTTGTTCGATCGAAAACGTTGACCCAATGGGTGTTCATACTGGCGATTCGATCACGGTGGCGCCATCAATGACACTTACCGATCGCGAATTCCAAAAGCTTCGCGACCTTGGTATCGCAATTATTCGCGCCGTAGGCGTTGATACTGGTGGCTGCAACATTCAGTTCGCGGTAAACCCAGAAGATGGTCGCATCATCGTGATCGAAATGAACCCACGAGTTTCGCGATCATCAGCTCTTGCCAGTAAGGCAACTGGATTCCCGATAGCAAAGATCGCTGCGCGCCTAGCAATCGGTTACACCCTCGATGAAATTCCAAATGACATCACCAAAGAAACTCCAGCCTCATTCGAGCCGTCTTTAGATTACGTAGTTGTAAAGATTCCACGATTCGCATTTGAGAAGTTCCCAAATGCAGATCAGACGCTAACCACAACAATGAAATCAGTGGGCGAGGCGATGGCAATCGGTCGTAACTTCACCGAAGCTCTGCACAAGGCACTTCGCTCGATAGAACGTAAAGAAAACCTTTTTGTCTGGTCTCAAGATCCAAAGTCAATAGACATCGCTGACTTGCTAACAAAAATGAAAATCCCAACCGATGGTCGCCTAAACCAAGTTCAGTTGGCACTTTGGGCTGGTGCATCTGTCGAACAAGTCTTTGAAGCCACCAAGATTGATCCTTGGTTTTTGGATCAAATCGTTTTGCTTTGCGAAGTTGCCCGTGAACTCAAAGCTGAATCAGCACTGGATCGCCAAACTATCGTGGCGGCTAAGCGTCACGGATTCTCCG
>CAIYGJ010000019.1 GCA_903925705.1 uncultured Actinomycetes bacterium
AAGTCCGCAAGAACTAATGCAGTGCCTTCGTGCCAATCAACGTAGCGCATTGTCTTTGGATCAATCTTCATAACCATGTCGCCATAGCCAGTGTCCCAAGAGGAGATGTCGTAACCCTGCACAGTATTCATGTCGATGTCTACGGCTACTAAGTAGTTGCAACCTTCGGTGCCGTGATTTAGTACATCGCTAAGGAAGTAGTCTCCGTGCAGACGCTTACCTTGGAGTCGGCCCTGCATGTCCGTTATAGCCACAATGACGGTATCGATTCGGCCTTCTTTGATGTCCGCAGTTAAAGCATCAATTGAAAGTGGAAAACTTACCGCGGCCATTGGATCTCCTTTATTACACGTGTGTTTCGTATCGGTATTGTCCTGAATCTATCGGCTCTTAACGTGAAAAATCTAGTCCTTTGGCGGTTGTTTACTATTTAGCGACGCTCCTGCTCATTTCCAACTAGCGGTAAGTATTTGGCAAAGAGACTCGACTACGCTCTTTCTAGGTAGTTACCCAAGAAACTGGTCGAAGAGGAATTATGAGCGACACATTTGATGTTTTGAATCCGGCAACTGAGGATATTGTCAAGACCGTACATATGGCATCAGCTGATGAAATTGATTCGGTTGTAGCACGAGCCCAAAGTGCCTGGCCGGCTTGGCGAGACCTTGCACCAGGCGCACGCGCCGATGTCTTGCGTAAATTTGCTCAGCTTGTTTCTGAGAGTAATGAAGAGCTCGCAAGACTTGAAGTTCTTGAAGCCGGTCACACAATCGGCAATGCGCGCTGGGAAGCACAGAACGTAGCAAATGTTTTGAATTACATGGCTGGAGGCGTGGAGCGTTTAACTGGACATCAAATTCCCGTTCCAGGCGGAATCGACATAACTTTCCATGAAGCAATGGGCGTGGTTGGAATTATTGTTCCTTGGAACTTTCCGATGCCGGTTGCAGCTTGGGGATTTGCGCCAGCGCTTGCTGCGGGTAACACAGTTGTACTTAAGCCGGCTGAAACAACTCCATTAACTGCATTGCGGCTAGCAGAATTAGCGCTAGAAGCAGGTATTCCAGAAAATGTTTTCAATGTAGTACCTGGTTTTGGAAAAGTTGCTGGACAGCGAATTGTTGATCATCCTGCAATCCGCAAAATTTGCTTCACCGGTTCAACTGCAGTTGGCACCAGCATCATGCAAGCGAGTGCATCGCAGTTAAAGCGAGTGACACTTGAACTAGGTGGTAAAAGCCCAACCATAATTTTTGCTGACGCTGATATCGAGAAAGCGGCAAAGGCAGCACCTGGCGCAGTCTTTGACAACTCCGGTCAAGATTGCTGCGCGCGCTCTAGAATTTTGGTTCAGCGAAGTGTTTACGATGAGGTTCTTGCCTACATGGAGCCCGTTGTTAAAGGTATGCACACTGGTGATCCTGCTGATGAGTCGGTAGACATGGGACCTCTGATTAGCGCACTCCAACGTGATCGCGTTCAATCTTTCGTTCCAGATGGCGCTCCAGTTTTGTTTCAGGGTGAAGCACCAAGTGGCAAAGGCTTCTGGTTCCCACCAACTGTTCTTGCGCCAATTTCAGAATCGGACATTCAGTACAGCCAAGAAATCTTTGGCCCAGTCGCGGTAGTGATTCCATTCGATGATGAAGCAGATGCAATTCGCATGGCGAATGGAACTGACTATGGTTTAGCTGGATCGATTTGGACCAAAGACGTTGGCCGGGCAATGCGCATGGCCCGAGGCGTGGAATCTGGCGTAATCTCGATTAATTCCCATTCAGCGGTTCGCTACTGGACACCATTTGGCGGCTTCAAGAAGTCAGGAATCGGTCGCGAACTTGGGCCAAATGCCATCGAGGCGTTTACTGAAACCAAGAATGTATTTATAAGTAGTGAGGACTAAACTCAAGTTGCCTGAGAAATTCAGGCGTGAACCGAAAGCAGGAAGTAAGTGAAGCGTTTACAAGACCGCGTAGCAGTAATCACCGGCGGCTCAAGTGGCATTGGTAAAGCAACAGCAATTCGTCTAGCCGAAGAAGGCGCGAAAGTTGTTATTGCCGACCTTGATCCAGTATCTGGCGAAAAAGTTGCAGCCCAAATTGGTGGCATCTTTGTTAAAGCCGATGTAACAAATGCTGACGATGTTGCAAACATGTATAAAGTCGCATTCGACACTTACGGTTCCGTAGACATCGCTTTCAACAACGCTGGTATCTCACCTCCTGATGACGATTCAATTTTGACAACCGGCATTGACGCTTGGCGCCGAGTGCAGGAAGTTAACTTGACCTCGGTTTACCTTTGCTGCAAGGAAGTAATTCCTTACATGCAGCGCCAAGGCAAGGGCGCGATTGTTAACACGGCATCGTTCGTTGCAACTATGGCTGCAGCGACTTCACAAATTTCTTACACAGCTTCTAAAGGTGGCGTTCTTGCGATGACTCGCGAACTTGGTGTGCAGTTTGCGCGCGAAGGCATCCGCATCAATGCGTTATCGCCTGGCCCAGTAAACACTCCATTGCTGCAGGAACTATTCGCCAAGGACGCAGAACGAGCAGCACGTCGACTAGTTCACATCCCAATGGGTCGCTTTGGCGAACCTGAGGAAATGGCTGCAGCTGTGGCGTTCCTAGTTAGTGATGATTCATCATTTATGACAGCGTCTAACTTCTTAGTTGATGGTGGCATCAGCGGCGCATACGTAACTCCGCTATAAATCATCAGTTTTACAATTAGTTCAAATTAGGGATTACAAATGGTTGACAGTATTTGGCGTGGTTTTGCAAGTGACAATTACGCAGGTATTCATCCAGAGATCCTTGATGCCATGTCCAAAATCAACGCAGGACATCAAGTTGCCTATGGCGATGATATTTACACTGAGCAGCTTTCTGGTGTCATAAAGAAGCAATTTGGAGATGCTGCCGAAGTCTTCCCAGTATTCAATGGCACTGGTGCAAATGTCATAACCTTGCAAGCAATGTGTAAGCCTTGGGAAGCAGTGGTTTGTGCGACAAGTGCCCACATCAATGTTGATGAAGGTGGCGCTCCGGAAAAAGTTGCTGGAATAAAACTGTTACAGGTTGAAACCCCAGACGGAAAACTAACTCCTGAGTTAGTCGACAAGCAAGCCTGGGGATTTGGCAATGAACATCGTGCACAGCCAAAAGTCGTTTCCATAACTAATTCGACCGAGTATGGCACTGTTTACACAGTGGCTGAAGTCAAAGCACTTGCAGATCATGCTCACTCCCTAGGAATGTACATTCACCTCGATGGCGCCCGAATCTCCAATGCTGCAGCATCTCTAGGAACTTCATTGCGGGCATTCACAACTGATGCTGGGGTTGACGCAGTTTCACTTGGCGGCACTAAGAATGGCGCAATGGGAGCGGAAGCTGCTGTGATTTTGAATTCGGATTTGGTTCCCGCCATGAAGTATGTTCGTAAGTCCGGCATGCAACTGGCAAGCAAAATGCGATTCATTTCGATTCAGCTAGTTGCAATGTTTGAAGGTGACTTGTGGCTTAAGAACGCCAAGCATTCAAACGGCATGGCTCAGGAACTTTACAAGGGGATTAAAGACATCGCGGGTGTTCAAGTAGCACCACCGCAAGCGAATGCACTATTTCCGATTTTGCCAGCAGCTAGCATCGAGCCATTGCAAAACGTTGCCAAGTTCTATGTTTGGGATCACATGATCAATCAGGTTCGTTGGATGTGTTCATGGGATACAACGCAAGCAGATGTTGATATCTTCGTTGCTGCAGTAAAAAGCGAACTTGCAAACTAACGGTTTGAACAAGCCTTAACAAATGCCTGAAAGAGATTCTCAGAAACTTTTTCATCATCGCTGAATTCTGGGTGCCACTGCACGCCGAGTACAAATTCAGCAGATGGATCTTCGCAAACTTCGATGGTGCCGTCTTCTGCATACCCAGTAATCGTTAAATCACCAGGGGAGTCAACTGCCTGATGGTGACTTGAGTTAACCGTTACTTCGGTAGTGCCAACAAGGTCAGCAATCAAACTTCCTGGAGTAAAAGTGGCACCGTGATTGTTAAATGTTCCTGGTGCATCGCGATGCAAAGTATTTCCAACGAGATCCGGCAAGTGTTGGTGAAGTGAGCCACCATGAGCAACAGCCATGATTTGTAGTCCGCGACAAATTCCAAACACTGGAAGATTTGCTTCACGGGCCGCGCGATACAAACCAAGTTCGCTAGCATCACGTTCAGTTCTCGGCTTATCTGTGCCTTCTTGATGATCAGCGCCGTATCGAGCTGGTTCGATATCAGCTCCACCAGCCATAACTAAACCGTCGATCCGAGAAATGGCTTCATGGTTATTAGCATCTGGTGGAAGTATCACTACTGTTGCGCCAGCGGCTTGCAACTTGTTTACGTAGTTCCAAGGAATAAGAGCGGCCGGAATATCCCAAGCGCCCCATTTGGCAGGCTCAAGGTACGAGGTGAGTCCAATTACTGGCTGCTTCATGATTTGAGTTTAGGCCTAACTTTGCCGGGCTACTAGTCCAAGGACATTGCAAATAATTCGAGCATTATTAAGTGCTCCAATGTCATCTACATCGCTATCTGGCATGAATTCAACCAAGTTAAAACCAGAAAGCGTGGCCTTGCCAGCAATCCCATGTAGCAGTTCAACAACGTTCCAGTAAGTCAATCCGCCAGGTGCTCTTCCGATAACACCAGGGACGATTGAAGGGTCTAACGCATCGCAATCCAAGTCGACAATTACTTTCGCACCAGCTGGCACAAAGTCAATTACTTGCTGAATTCCACTTGAGGCAATTTCTCTAGCCGAAACAAACTTCACGCCGTGAGATTTTGCATCTTCGTAATCTTGTGGCCGAGCAGATCCAATACCGCGCTGGCCTACCTGAACTAATCCCTTTATGTGTGGCATTTCAAATGCTCGACGCATCGTTGATGAAAGCCCAAGCTTTTCGCCACCAACTTCATCGCGGTAATCAATATGAGCATCGATTTGAACTACGAAATAATCTCCATGTTCTGCAAATCCCTCGATCATTGGAATCGGGATTGAATCATCGCCACCAATTACAACTGGGACTCCACCCTTGGAAACAATTTGCGAAACAGTCGAACGGATTCGTTCCCGATTTCCGGCAGCATCCGATTCGTCAAAATCTAAATCGCCTAAGTCAACTGCGTTCACACCATTTGGAAAGATAGGTCCACCCAAGTCAAAATCCATGTGGTCAAGGTTGGCCTGGTAACTACTAATGGCTGCGCGAATTGCGGCTGGTGCTTCCTTGCAATACGCACCAACTGATGGATAGGGCGTGGCGCAAGGTGCTCCAAACACCACCGATCCGCCGGATACATCGCCTAGCGTCCCCGCTGGGATTCCAATGAAAGTAGAAGTGGTTTGGGAACCCATCATGGTTCCGATGTTCTTGCGAGCCATGGCTTCTCCTGAATTGAGTTCCTGACTCCAGTTTATGTGTCTAATTGGAGTGACGTATTGGACTTCGTGCGAGAGAATTCAACTATGACTGACCGTGGATATGCAGTAGTAACCGGAGCTAGCAGTGGGATTGGCGCAGCAAGCGCTCGAGCTTTAGCCAACGAAGGGTTTCAGGTAATTGCCGCTGCAAGACGAGGTGACATGCTCGCTGAATTGGCAAAGGAAAACTCGCTAATCACTGCATGGGAATTAGATGTAACTGATCAAGCAAGTGTTGATGCTTTGGCTAAACATCTTGAAGGCAAAAAAGTAAACGTACTGGTCGCAAATGCTGGCGGAGCCTTCGATGGCACCTCAGTTGCTGATGCTGATGTCGAGGGTTGGATCAAGGCTTATGACGTCAATGTAATTGGCGCATTGCGCACCATCAAGGCAATAATTCCAGCACTGATTAAGTCCGGCGAAGGAACCATAGTTTTGATGGGATCGACAGCCGGTCGAATTGTTTATGAAAACGGTGGCAGTTACACCGCAGCTAAGCACGCCGTTGCTGCGCTAGCTGAAACTTTGAGACTCGAACTTGCTGGTGAGCCAGTTCGTGTTGTTGAGCTAGCACCGGGAATGGTTAAGACGGATGAATTTGCCGTTAAGCGGTTCGGGGGAGACAAAGAACGCGCTGCAAAAATTTATGAAGGCGTTGCCGAGCCACTGACTGCTGATGATGTTGCCGAGGCAGTTCGCTGGAGTGTTATGTTGCCGCATCACTTCAATATCGACTTGATGGTCATTCGCCCGTTGGCACAGGCGGCGCAACACAAAGTTGTGCGAAAGCTTTAGTTGGCAGCGGCCTCGTAGGCGCGCTTTAGTTCGTTAAGGTCCAACTTCTTCATCTGAAGCATTGCTTGAGTTGCAGCCTGTGATCCTTCGGGGCTATCTCCGCCTAAGTACTTGCCAAGTTCTGGCGAAATGACCTGCCAAGAAACGCCGAATTTATCTTTAAGCCAGCCGCACTGACCTTCTTCGCCACCATCGGAAGTAAGAATTTCCCAGAAATGGTCAATTTCAGATTGGTCCTTGCAAGGGATTTGAAATGAGATTGCCTCGCTGTGTGGGAATTGCGGTCCACCGTTCAATCCGATGAATGGCTGACCAAAGATTGTGAAGTCAACAATAACTTCATCTCCCTGTTCGTTGCCTGGGGTTTCTGTTGGAGTAACCCAATTACTTCCCATGCTGCTGTTAGGAAAAATGCTGGTGTAGAACTGGGCAGCCTGGCGGGCTTTGCCGTCGAACCAAAGACAGGTTGTTAGTTGCATAGATTAATTGTGCCAGCGGTTATGGGGAATAGGAATGTCGGCTCGTCGGTTACAATAGATACATAACTAAATAGTGGTGGTTACCTATCCAGTAATCCCCTGATGAAAATCTTGGGGGTGAACGGTTTCGACTTTGGTAGTCGAAATGGGAGAAGCGAGCCGAGAATGTTGGTCATCTCGTAAACGTCCAGCAAAAACAATA
>CAIYGJ010000020.1 GCA_903925705.1 uncultured Actinomycetes bacterium
AACAACGGCTGCGCGCCACAAACCACTAAGTCATCAACGACCATGGCCACTAG
Organism: uncultured Actinomycetes bacterium; assembly: GCA_903925705.1. Taxonomy (GTDB): domain Bacteria; phylum Actinomycetota; class Actinomycetes; order S36-B12; family UBA5976; genus UBA5976. The sequence goes on from CAIYGJ010000020.1 coordinate 54, forward strand.
GTCAATGCCCACCGTGTCGTGAATATCCATACGACGAGCGACATCAATTTTTGTGCCAACACCATCAGTTGAAGTGGCCAGTAATGGCTTAGTCATTGTCTTGAACGCACTGATATCAAAGAGGCCTGCAAACCCACCAAAGTCACCAACCACTTCAATTCGGGTGGACTTTGCAATCGCGCTGCGCATTAAATCAACTGCGCGTTCTCCGGCTTCGGTATCTACGCCTGCGGCCGCGTAGGAAGATTTTTCGTTAGCTTCGCTCAAGGTCGGCGAACCACTTCATCAATTGCTGTCATTTCGTCCTGCACAATGCCAAAACCTTCCAGCACGTGCTTGCCGAGTTTGCCTTCCTCTGGAAGCTCGACTGGATACACGCCATCAAAGCAAGCTCGGCATAACCGATCTTTCGCCACGTTGGTTGATTCCACCAATGCATCAAGGGAAATAAAGGAAAGCGAATCTGCGCCGATCGATTGACGGATTTCATCGATGGTTAATCCATTAGCAATTAACTCTGCGCGAGTTGCAAAGTCAATGCCATAAAAACACGGCCACTGAACCGGTGGACTAGAAATTCGGACGTGAACTTCTAATGCGCCAGCTTCTCGAAGCATCTTTACGATCGCGCGCTGGGTATTACCACGAACAATCGAGTCATCGACAACAACTAGGCGCTTACCTTCGATAACTTCACGGAGCGGATTGAGTTTTAGGCGAATACCGAGCTGGCGAATGGTCTGGCTTGGTTGAATAAAGGTACGGCCAACGTAGGCGTTCTTAACAAAACCCTGCGCAAATGGAATCCCACTAGCCTGCGCATAACCAACTGCCGCTGGCGTTCCCGATTCTGGGACTGGAATTACCACATCAGCATCAACAGGGAATTCTTTTGCTAACCGTCGGCCAACTTCAACTCGGACGCCATGAACTGCATTGCCATTAATCGATGTATCAGGCCTGGCCAAGTAAACAAACTCAAACAAGCATCCCTTTGGATCAGCCTGCGCAAATCTCATTGAGCGAAGTCCGTGCTCGTCGATTGCAACAATTTCACCAGGCTCAATTTCCCGAACAAAAGTTGCGCCAACAATATCAAGAGCTGCGGTTTCAGAAGCAATCACCCAACCGCGATCCAGGCGACCAAGTACTAACGGGCGAATACCTTGCGGATCCCGAGCACCATACAAAGTCTGATCGTCCATAAACACCAGCGAGAACGCGCCTTTAACTTTAGGAAGCTCGAGCATTGCTGCGGCTTCCATTGTCATGTCAGGGTGAGCCGCCAATAGTGCAGTCAATATGTCGGTGTCTGTCGTGGCAAGATTTCCAAAGTCTGGATACAACTCACCAGCAGATTCCCGCGCATCACGTAACCGCGATGACAGCTCGTGCGTGTTAGTTATGTTGCCGTTATGCGAAAGGGCAAGATGTCCCGTTGCGGTTGCGCGGAACGTCGGTTGCGCGTTATCCCAGCAGCTGGATCCAGTGGTGCTGTAGCGAGTATGACCAATAGCGATGTAACCAACAAGTGATTCCAAAGCAGATTCAGTAAAAACCTGAGATACCAATCCCATGTCCTTAAACACTGTGATGTTGTGGCCATCACTAACTGCGATGCCAGCGGATTCTTGACCACGATGCTGCAGGGCATACAAGCCGTAGAAAGTAAGTTTGGCTACTTCTTCTCCGGGTGCCCATACGCCAAATACCCCGCAGGCATCCTGCGGACCTTTTTCCCCTGGGAGCAACTCGTGATTGAGTCGACCATCGCCTGCCACACCCCTAGTCTACTTGGCAACACCTGCGAGAAGATGGGCGTATGACAAAGGT
>CAIYGJ010000021.1 GCA_903925705.1 uncultured Actinomycetes bacterium
TCGTCGGTGTTGCGGGCATCGCCAGGTCCATTAACGACTGACCATCGCAGGATTCCTGCTTTGTCGATAACAAAAGTGCCACGCATGGAAAAACCTCTTGGCTCAAAGAACGATCCGTATGCCTTTGAAACTTCGCCGTGTGGCCAGAAGTCAGAAAGTAGCGGGTAATCGAAGTTTTCTTGTTCTGCGAAAACCTTAAGTGAAGCAGAAGTATCGCATGAGATTCCCAAAACCTGAACTTCGTCGCTGACAAAAGCTGGACTCTGATCGCGGATTTCGCAAAGCTCGCCTGTGCAAATTCCAGTGAATGCCATCGGATAGAAAACTAGAACAACGTTCTTCTTGCCACGGAAATCAGATAGCTTCACGTCTTCACCAAACTGATTTTGTAGCGTGAAATCTGGGACTTCTTTGCCAACTTCTAACGACATGGTTTTCTCATTTCTTTGATTTGGATTTTTACTTGAAAATCTAATGGGAATTGATTCTTGTTATCCGCGACGAGATTTTGGTGCAACTAATCGCGTTCCTTGCCATTCGGGAGCTGCATTTATGTTGCTAGTTGCTTGCAATCCAGAAGTTGGCGCAGCATCTGCGATATCTTCTGGTTCAACGTGTCCGTCACGGCCAGGTTTTGGTGTCATAAGCCAAATAACTCCGTTATCTGCTAAAGGACCCAATGCATCAACTAGCGCATCGACAAGATCGCCATCGTCCTCGCGCCACCAGAGAAGCACTGCATCAACCACGTCATCGTACGTTTCATCAACCAACTCAGATACGGATGCGATCGCATCGGAAACTGATTGATCGCAATCAACATCGAAACCGAGCTCTTGGACTACAAGTCCTTCGCCTAACCCAAACTTGCCAGCCAACCCCGCGAGGGCGCTTTCTTGTGAACTCACAGTCTTAGTCCACCCGAGTAATGGCCAAAAGGCAACTGCAAACCCCAAATTACTCAAAATTCATTTTTACCAACCAGGACTCGACTTAGGCGATGCCTCGGTCATCAGACACAATAGGAGGTGAAATAGCCGATCCACCACAAGGCAGGTATCTAACCGTGACCACCACACCAGATCGGGATTCGCTGATTGCGGGCGGTCTACCTACCCAATATGTAGATGTAAATCCTGAAGAAACTCGGGAATGGATCGAGTCACTAGATGCCTTAATTGCAACGCACGGCGAACAACGTGCGCGACACATTATGTTGTCACTTTTGCGCCACTCGTCGGAGAAAAACGTTGGTGTTCCAAGTCTTCGAAGCACTGACTATATCAACACAATCTCACCAGATCGTGAACCAGATTTTCCTGGTGACGAAACTATTGAGCGACGAATTCGTGCTTACATCAGATGGAACGCAGCGATGTTGGTACATCGCGCACAACGTCCTGGCATCGGTGTTGGCGGACACATTTCAACTTACGCATCGAGCGCGTCACTTTACGAAGTTGGTTTCAATCACTTCTTCCGCGGCCCAGAACATGAAGGCGGCGGCGATCAAGTTTTCTTCCAGGGTCACGCATCTCCTGGAATGTATGCCAGAGCTTTTCTTGAAGGTCGCTTAAGTACAGATCGTCTTGATGGATTCCGTCAGGAATTGTCGGCTGCGCCAAATGGTTTGCCAAGTTATCCGCATCCACGTTTGATGCCAGATTTTTGGCAGTTCCCTACTGTGTCAATGGGTCTTGGTCCGATGAATGCGATTTACCAAGCTCGCTTCAACCGGTACCTGCATCATCGTGGAATTAAGGACACTTCCCAACAACGTGTTTGGGCATTCTTGGGTGATGGCGAAATGGACGAGCCAGAATCATTAGGCGCAATCGGTATTGCCGCCCGCGAAGAGCTCGATAACTTAACTTTTGTTGTTAACTGTAACTTGCAACGTCTAGATGGCCCAGTGCGCGGTAACGGAAAAATTATTCAAGAACTGGAATCAATCTTCCGCGGTGCTGGCTGGAACGTACTCAAAGTTGTATGGGGTCGCGAATGGGATCCACTACTCGCACAAGATCGCGAAGGTGCA
>CAIYGJ010000022.1 GCA_903925705.1 uncultured Actinomycetes bacterium
GCTAAACGCAACTCAACCTTCATGGTCTCTGGAAGTGTTAGCCCGAGTTTTACCGGAGTGACCGTATCCGTAGAGAGAAAAATAGGCAACGGTGCTTGGAAGAAAATTGCCAAAGTCAAGACTGATGCATCAGGTAAGTGGGCTATCAGTCGCGCGGCAGGGACAAATAAGTTGGCAGTTTCCTATCGCGCAAAAACCAGTGACGCGCGCCTAGGTGTTCTGACTTCAAAGACCAAAACCACGAAAGTAAACTAACTAAGTAAACTTGTCCTGCAACATCTTCGTTAGCTATTTAAGGCGCTCCTGTGTTTGAAAATATTGGCCAATTTGTGGTCCGACACCGAAAAGGTGTTTTTGTAGGTTACTTAATTTCGGTACTTGTCGCAGGTGTCATCGGTGCTGGAATGTTTAGCTCGTTAAAAAGCCAGGGTTATGACGATCTAGGAAGTGACTCTGCGGCAGTAGATCAAATACTAAAATCAGACTTTGATTCTCGTGACGCGTCTGCGATTTTGGTAGTTGACACTTTTGCGAGCATTGATGATCCGCAATCAGTTGCTGCTGCTAACGATTTACTTGCAAAGGTTTCCACAGAAAAAAATGTTGAATCCATAGTTTCGTATTGGAATACCGGTCAGGAGAGCCTAAAAAGTTTTGATGGAAATGCTGGCTTGGCGCTGGTTTATTTCGCCAAGGATCTTGACTCGGAGGAAGCGGCAGCAACTGCAAAGAACATCCAAGAAGCCTATGACAAAGAATCTACCGATACCCGTGCATACGTTGGTGGAATCGAAGTTCTCTACGAAGCGATAAATGGTCAGATTAAGCATGACTTGAAGATTGCAGAAGCGATTGCAATTCCACTAAACGTATTGATGCTGATGTTTGTTTTTGGGGCAGCTGTCGCAGCCGGGTTACCGATGGTTGTTGCCCTCGGTTCCATAGCCGGAAGTTTCTTTGTACTTTATTTGATTACTAGGTTTACTGATGTTTCAGTATTTGCCCTGAACCTAATCACTGGGTTAGGGCTTGGGCTTGGTATTGATTACGCATTACTAATTGTCAATCGGTTCCGCGAGGAATTAGCTCGAACCAATGATGTTGCTGCCTCAGTAGTCAAGACCGTTACGACTGCTGGCCGCACAGTATTTTTCTCAGGCATAACAGTGGCGCTAGTTTTGGCTTCGATGTTGTTGTTCCCGCAGTATTTCTTAAAGTCGTTCGCTTACGCCGGAGTTAGTGTTGTTTTATTCGCAGTTTTAGCCTCCTTAATTGCACTACCTGCAACTCTTGCTTTACTGGGTCACAAGGTAGATAAATTTAAAATTCGCCGTGGCGATCTCAAGCCAAAAGAATCCGGTGCTTGGTCCACACTTGCTACTGCCGTAATGAAGCGACCGATCTTGGTAATCGTCGGTACCGTGACCTTGCTGGTTGCGCTGGCCTCACCCGCGCTGAATGCAAAATTTAGTCAAGTTGATGATCGAGTTTTACCTGCTAGTAATCCAGCTGCAATTGCTTCAGACCAAATTCGCGAGCGGTTTGAAAGTCAGATTCCAGTTGAAGTATTGGTTCCAATTTCAGTGTCAATTACTGAAGTTGATAAGTATGCCAAGGAACTAGTTGCCGATCCAAATGTGTTGAGTGCATTTACTGGTGACTCATTCATAGAGGGAGACTCGGTAACACCGTTACCTCCGGAACAGGCCGTAGCCGCTTCGGCCGCACACCATCGAATTACTCTTTACACCGATGTTGAATCTCGAAACATGGATGCAAAAAATCTAATCCTTAGACTTCGCGCAATTCAGCCTCCAGCAGATAACACTTTAATTGGTGGGCAAGCTGCGATCTTTACGGATTCTCAGGCAGGAATCTCGGATAACTTACCAACCGTATTAGCGTGGCTCACGATCGCAACACTAATCATCTTGTTCCTATTTACTGGAAGCGCAATTCTGCCCATCAAAGCGGTGATCTTGAACATGTTAAGTCTCGGGGCAACTCTTGGTGTTTTAGTTTGGGTTTTCCAAGATGGCAATGCCATGTGGCTCGTTGGTAACTTCACGGTAACCGGTGCGCTTGATACTTCTACTTTGGTGCTGGTTGCAATTGTGGCATTTGGTCTTTCTATGGATTACGAACTCTTCCTTTTATCCAGGATTAAGGAGGAGCACGACAACGGGGCTGATACAACAACATCAGTTAGCGCAGGGCTTCAAAAATCTGGACGAATAATTACTGCAGCGGCGATTCTTATTGCAATTGTGTTTGCCTGCTTTATGACAAGTGGTGTTACCAGTATCAAGATGTTGGGTCTGGGTATCGCATTTGCCATCCTGCTTGATGCAACTGTTGTGCGAGGATTACTTGTTCCGGCATTAATGCGCGTAGCTGGAGAATGGAATTGGTGGGCACCAAAGCCACTTCGAAAACTACATTCCCGTTTTGGCATCTCTGAATAGCCTGCAACAAAGTGGCAATCCTGATTGATCAAGCGCAATGGCCATGGCGGGATTGGTTGTGGTGCCACATGGTTAGTGATACTTCTGTCAATGAACTAAAAGCATTTGCATCTGATTTAGGACTACCAGATCGGGGATTTCAAGGTGATCACTTTGATGTCCCCGAGCACATGCGAGAAAGTGCAATTGCTGCCGGCGCTATTGAAGTTAATACTCGTCAAATCCTAAAGTCGCTTTATGATTCCGGGATTCGCAAGCCGCCTAATCAACGACACGGCAGGCCTGAGCAAGTGCCAATACATCAGCCTTAAGGCAAGCGCTCCCGCATGCGTCTCGGGCTATCTGACACAATGAATCCATGACCACAACTCAAGTCAGCAACGCACCGGTAAACCTTACAAAATTTGCTTGGATGTCGATCATCGTAAGCGTTGTGGTATTTGGCATGAAAATTGCTGCCTGGCGAGCGACCGGATCCGTAGGCCTTCTCTCTGACGCACTCGAATCCACGGTAAATATTTTTGCTGCTGTTATCGCCCTACTGGCATTGCGAACAGCAATGAAGCCAGCTGATGCAATGCATCACTTCGGACGCGGTAAAGCCGAATATTTTTCCGCTTCGATTGAAGGATTTATGATCCTGCTTGCGGCCCTAATAATCGTTTACACCGCAATTGAAAGAATCATTACACCTCGTGCACTTGAGCAAATTGGCTGGGGATTGACCATCTCAACCATTGCCGCAGTGATCAACGGCGGTACGGCATTAATTTTGCTACGCGCCGGAAAACTTCACAGATCTCCAGTTTTAGTAGCGGATGGCAAGCACTTGTTGACCGACGTGTGGACATCCGTAGGTGTAATCGTCGGCGTTGGACTCGTGGTTGTAACCGGTTGGAATCGCCTAGATGGTGTTGTTGCCATGGCCGTAGGGCTAAACATAATCATCACTGGTATCAATTTGCTGCGATCTAGTACTGCCGGACTTATGGATAAAGCGCTCTCTGATGAAGATCATTTAAAAATTGTGAAAGTTCTTACAAAATATGAGAGCGAAGAAGTTAAGTTTCACGCATTACAGACTCGTGAAGCTGGGCGTCAGCGGTTTGTATCGATGCACGTATTAGTCCCAGGCGCGTGGAGCATTCAAAAAGGCCACGATTTATCTGAAGAACTCGAAGCCGAAATCATTGCTGAACTTCCAGATGCAATCATTACAACTCATGTTGAACCACTTGAAGATGAACGTTCCTGGGCGGATGAGCCCGAAGGTCAGCATCGCTGGAAATAGCAAGTTCTAGCTTTGAGAAACTTCCTTGGCAACCCTGCGCTCAGTTACAAAAGACATAAGTGGAACGGTCCCCGCGAGCATAATCAAGATGGTTTTTCCAAACGACCAATTCAACTTGGTTGAAAGCATGAAAGTTGCAACAACATAAACCGGAAACAAATAACCATGCGCAGTCCAAGCAGCGGCATAAAACGCTGGTTCTGGATTACCTAAACCTCTAACCGAAATCAATAGCACCGTCAGCACCAGCAGCACTGTGCCAACTACTACCGCCATGATCCGATAGAACGTCCATTGTTTTGCAAAATCTTCACGATTCATTGTCATGTCCTAAGTCTGCATTACTTTGCGCAATTTGTGCGAATTCCAGTTCATCGCGCGCCACTCTTACCCACATCATCGCAACAATTAGTGCAAAGAAGATCCAGTTGAAGGTATAGGCAACATTACGCCAGTTAAGTCCTGTCACGACAGGTTCAGTAAACATCGGGCTGACCTGAGTCAGTGATTCATCTTTTGTGGTCGAAACCAGGTAGCCATCATGAGCAATCGTTTTAGAATTTTCAACAATTAACTTTGTAGTTAGCGGCTCAATTTTATTAACTAACTTGAGACCTGGTAAATCTTCACTTGGTTGCATAACTCCAGCTACTGTTGCCAGGCCAGTAGCTAAGGCAATTTGATCTGGAGTTTCAGAAAACCCGCGCACGATTCCCAAGCTAGATTCATCTTCAAGTTCCATGATGTCCACAACCCAATAGCCAACCGGACCAACCCACTCAGCTATGACTTCAGTTTCTGGATTGGGATTGATCATCGATTTTCCGTCAATTATTCGCTCTGGCATCAAAATTCTTTCCTCTGGCTGCCAAGTTCCGGTAACGGATGTTGCCACCCCAACCGACGAAGCTGGAAGGTAATCCCGCAACGGACTTAGTTCATTAAAAGTTTTTGCCATCGAAGTCTCGGGTGAAACGTAATCGTGTGCTCTGTCCCATTGCCAATTGCCAAGCGCCAGACACGCTAGTACTGAAACTGCGCCTAGAGCATGTATCGCCAACAGGCGAAGTGAAAAGTACCGACTCATATTGCTTATTGTTCGGTATCGTCCTGCTCGAAATTTACTCTTTTGATGTGTCGATTAAAACTAAACAGCAAAATCACCACTGCAATGGTCAAGAACAAGAAAACTAATCCGCCAAGTGGCCCTGGGTTTACTTTCGAAGAATCGAACTCTGTTGAGGATGGAAATGGCTCTGGTGAGGATCCCGCAATTGAAGTAATGAATCTAAACATCTACGCTCCCCTAAGTCCTTCGAACAAATCTGTCTCTTCCACAATTTCACCAATTCGTGAAATAGCAAGTTCATAGTCTTCACTTGGCCATATTTCTGCAAGTTTTTCATTCGGTATTGCAAACCAACTACCATTCGGATCAATTTGGGTTTCATGGGCTTTCAGTGCAGCTTCTCGAACAGGGAACCAGTTAGCGCAATCGATACGCGCAGTAACGCGATTAGTTACTAAGTCCTCGTCTTCCCACTCGTCTAACCATTCTTGATATGGGGATTCAATACCTAATGCGCTACACGCATCATGCATGGCTTGGACTCGGGCTTTGGAAAAACCATGATGATAATAAAGTTTCGCTGCAGCCCATGGTTTTTGCTTAGTTTCATAGTTTGGATCTGCAGCTTTTTCCCAGGCGTACATCGAGACTTCATGTGTTCGGATGTGATCTGGGTGTGGGTATCCACCATTTTCGTCATAGGTAGTTATTACGTGAGGTCGAAACTCCCGAACAATCTCCACCAATGGAGCGCTGACAGTTTCTAAAGCTAAATCAGCAAAGCAGCCTTTAGGAAGTGGTGGTTTTGGATCGCCATCTGGCCAGCCAGAATCTTCAAACCCAAGCCAACGATGTGAGACGCCAAGAATTTGCGCAGCTCGTTGCATTTCAGCTTTGCGGACCTGCGAAATTGTTCTTTCTCCAAGTTCAAATCCAGGATTCAAAATGTCGCCGCGTTCTCCACCCGTGCAGCTCACAACCAAGATCTGCACGCCTTCACTGACGTACTTTGCAGTGGACGCTGAGCCCTTGCTTGATTCGTCATCTGGATGGGCATGTACTGCCAAAAGTCGAAGCGGTTCACCAGCTGCGGGCAATTCGAAATTCATTTCTGGCATACCTCTATTCTCCACTATCTCTTCGTAGGCCGTATTCTGGAGGGAGAATGCCAAACGACAGAGACCTTCCAGCCCACATCCAACTTCGGTATGGTGTGCGTCGCAGGCGCGCAGTACCAGTTCTAATTGGGATATTGATTGCTGGCTTGGTGTCTGGAAGCCTGGCTTATGCAACCTATCGTCAGTCAAACCCCAGTATCAGTGCGCAACTACTGACCTTTGAAGTAGTTTCGCCAACCCAAGTAAATGTGACGTGGGAACTTGCTCGCGGTCCAGAATTGACCTCCTATTGTGTGGTTCGTGCTCAGGATATTTCTCGAGCCGACGTTGGTTATGCCACGGTTACAGTTGCCGGCGGCAGCAACTACGAGCAGGTCACCTATCCCCTAACCACCAATGGTCAAGCCGTTCTGGCTGAAGTTTTAGGTTGTTCAAACTCCCAAAGCATGAGGGTTCCACCGGCAAATTTCCCACCAGGAGTGAAAATTCCAGACCAAGTCGCACCTGGAGTCGCACCAACAAGCTAAATACGCGTAATGTCTATCGAATGAATGAAGTTTGGTTAACACAAGAGGCATTCGATCGACTCAAAGCTGAGCTAGAGCATCGCAGTGGTGAATTTCGCGAGGAGATTAAAGCACGTATTACTGCTGCTCGCGAAGAAGGCGACTTGAAGGAAAACGGTGGCTACCACGCAGCCCGTGAAGAGCAAGGAAAAAATGAAGGCCGAGTTCGCCAACTAACTAAGATGCTTGAAGCTGCGCAAATCGGAACTCCTGAAATTGAAGAGGGCATAGTTTCCCAAGGCATGGTCGTCACGGTTAATTTCCCAGATTTAGATGACACCGAAACTTTTCTGCTTGGATCTCGTGAAGAAGCGGCTCACACTTCCATTGATGTTTACTCGCCCACGAGCCCAATGGGTGCGGCAGTATTGAATCAAGGAGTTGGTGCTGAAATTTCTTACGAAACTCCGTCGGGTAAAACGCTTCGTATCGTTATCGTTTCCGCAGAACTTTACGTACCTTAGTCCTACTTGTTGCGCGTTTTGAATGCGCGCACAGCGAGTGGTGCAAAAATCGCCAACAGCAAAAAACAGTATGCAAATGAAAGCTGCACTGGGTAGCGCTCGGGGAATGAATCACCAAGCAATGGAGTTGGGTTTCCAAACAATTTGCGAGCAGCGAGTGCTAAGCATGAAACTGGATTCCACAAAACAAACGGTTGTAACCAAGTTGGCATCGTGGCAACCGGAGTGAAGATGTTGGAAGCAAACGTGAATGGGAAAATCCAAGCCAAACCTGCGGTACCGGCAACTTCAGAGTTTGGCATGTGAAGACCAATCCAAGCACCAACCCAAGTAATTGCATAAGCAAAAGACGCAAACATCAGGTAAGCCAATGCGGCATCAGAAAAGCCATTGTGAATTCTCCAGCCGACGGCTAAGCCCGTGATGGAAAGAATCGCAATTACCAAAATATTCTGAAGTAAAGAAGCCAAAGTGTGACCAGTTAAAACCGCACCTGGGCGCATCGGCAAGGAACGGAATCTATCCATAATGCCTTTGCTGGCATCTTCAGTAATTCCCACAGTGATACCAGCAACCGCAAACATCACAGTCTGAGCCAAGATACCTGGGATCAAGTACTCACGGTAAGCCTGTGCACCACCCGGGCCAACATCAATCGCGCCACCGAAAACAAAAGCGAACAGCAATACGAACATGACCGGCTGAATTAACGCAAAGAATAGTGATTCTGGAACCCGGGTGATTTTTAGCAAGTGTCTGCGAGAAACCGAAATGCTGTCAGTAATCAACCAACCGAAGCGAGGGCGAGGTGCGGTTGATTCCTTCGCAGATTGTGAAGTCAAAGTACTCATGATTAGCTCCTAGCCTTTCGTCCACGTCGTCCCTTGGCAGGCGCAGCTACTTCATCTACTTCAGTTGCATGCCCAGTAAGGCTTAGAAATACGTCATCAAGTGTTGGTCTGCGAAGTGCAATGTCTGCAATCGCAATTTTGTTTTCATCGAGTTTTCTCACAATATTTACAATCGCCGTAGATCCACCAGCAACTGGCAGTAGCACAGTTTTCACAACTTCTTCAGTAGTGGCTGGTGCAGATCCAAATTCCTGAATCAGATCTGCAGCTTTTGCTACATCTCCAGCTGATTCAACAACGATTTCGATACGGTCACCGCCAACTTGAGATTTAAGTTCGTTAGAAGTTCCCTTTGCAATTACATTGCCATGATCTAGAACAACAATGCGATTAGCTAATTGGTCAGCTTCTTCTAAATACTGAGTAGTTAAAAGAACGGTTGTGCCTTCAGCAATCAAATCTTCGATAACTGCCCACATACCTTGTCGGCTACGTGGGTCAAGGCCGGTTGTTGGTTCATCCAGGAACAAAACGTTTGGTCGCCCAATAAGCGAGGCTGCTAAGTCAAGGCGTCGGCGCATACCGCCCGAGTATCCCTTAATTCCACGATCTGCAGCATCGGATAAGTCAAAGCGATCGAGAAGTTCAGTCGCACGCTTTGCTGCATCAAATTTGCTCAAGTGAAATAAACGTCCAAAAAGTTCTAGGTTTTCGCGTCCGGTGAGGTATTCATCGACTGCTGCATACTGACCAGTTAGCCCAATGACACTTCGCACTTCATCGGGCTGAGTGACTACGTCAAAGCCACCGACGGATGCTGTGCCACTGTCTGCTTGCAATAGGGTTGCCAGAATTCTTACCGTTGTTGTTTTGCCTGAACCATTAGGGCCAAGTAATCCAAGAACCGTGCCTTGCTCAACTTCAATGTCGATTCCATTGAGTGCAATGACATCACCATAGGCCTTCGCCAAACCTGATGCTTTGATTGCAAGTGTCATATCTGCCTAAATCCTTAAGGGAATTTCTCGATACTTGTAACTTACCAGTTCAAGCAAACTGCAATATCCTGAGTTCACCTTGGGCGGAATCACGCTAGAAACTTGAAAATTAGATTGTTAAGCCAGCCCGTGCCAATATTGAGGCGTGCAGCCTGTAAATCTTGATGACATAACTGAAGCCGCTAAGTTGCTTGATGGCGTAATTCGTAAGACACCATCTATTTCAGCTGGCTGGATGGAAAAGAAGTACGGAGTCGATGTCACTTTCAAATGTGAGAATCTGCAGCGCGCTGGGTCTTTTAAAATCCGTGGCGCTTACAACCGAATCGCTCGGCTATCTGATGTAGAACGTAGTAACGGTGTTGTTGCAGCGAGCGCTGGAAATCATGCACAAGGTGTAGCACTTGCCGCCCAAATCTTGGGCATCAAAGCAACTATCTTTATGCCAGTAGGTGCACCACTGCCGAAATACCAAGCAACAATTGGTTACGGCGCAACCGTAATTTTTCATGGCAAAACAATTGATGAAGCTCTAATTGCGGCTAGCGAGTTTTCTAGTAAAACTGGCGCAGTATTTATCCATCCGTTTGATCATGAGCACATTGTCGCGGGACAAGGAACTATGGGTCTTGAGATCCTGGCACAAAATCCTGATGTAAAAACGGTAGTCGTCTGCACTGGTGGTGGTGGATTACTTGCTGGAACTGCTCTTGCCATAAAAAGTTTGCGACCTGATGTAAAAGTAATTGGAGTGCAAGCCGAGATGGCAGCAGCTTACCCACCATCACTTGCAGCCGGCTCACCACAAATGTTGCCGAAAATGGCCACAATGGCTGACGGTATTGCCGTTGGAAAACCTGGCGATGTCCCGTTCCAAATCATTTCGCAGCATGTTGATGAAATTCGGACGGTAAGTGAAGCTTCGCTCGCGCGCGCACTACTTTTGACTTTGGAGCGCAGCAAACTTCAAGTTGAAGCTGCTGGCATTGCAGCAACTGCAGCCATATTGGATGATCCAAGCGCCTTTGAAGGACCAGTAGTTGCAACTTTGTCTGGTGGAAATATTGATCCTTTACTACTTAATCGAGTGCTTAGAACAGGACTAGCAACTTCCGGCAGATTCTTGATGGTCCAAGTTAGATTGACCGATCAGCCGGGATCCCTTGCAAAACTTGTCGCTTGTGTAGCAGAAATGGGAACCAACATCATTCAAACTTCACATACCCGCATGAATCCGGCTTTGGCTATCAGTGAAGTCGATGTTGAAATAGAGCTCGAGACTCGAGGTTTTGAACATCGTGAACAAATCTTAGCGGAAATTGTTGCCCAAGGTTTTGAAATTGTGACGCATTACTAAAGATGCGCAAACTACTTGATCGTTACTTTAAGGACCTGCCAAGTGAAGTGGCAGTTTTAACTGCTGTTGCATTTTGCGTTGCTCTTGGTTTTGGAATCGTTGCACCCATAATTCCAGTTTTTGCTAAGTCCTTCGAAGTATCTGCATTGGCAGCCAGTTCAGTTATCAGCGTCTTTGCACTTATGCGATTTGTAAGTGCAGCACCAAGCGGTTGGCTCGTAAACAAGATTGGTGAACGAAGTGTTTTGTGGATTGGTCTGAGCATAGTTGCGCTTTCAAGTGCGCTAGCTGGATTTTCTCAAACCTTTGAGCAACTTATTTTTCTTCGTGGACTCGGCGGTACAGGCTCAGCGATGTTCACCGTGTCGTCTATGTCGTTATTATTGCGAACTGTGGACTCTGCCCACCGTGGACGTGCTGCCAGCACTTACCAAAGTGGATTTCTATTCGGAGGCCTGGCTGGCCCAGCCGTAGGTGGCCTCGTCGTAGGAATCAGTATCCGAGCACCATTCTTTGTTTATGCTGCCACCCTGAGTTTGGCTGCCCTAACTGCGTACTTCGCACTTCCAAAAGGACTTGGGCATCCAACAAAAGACACCTCCGATTCTGCTGAAGTTCAAGAACCAGCAATGGCACTTCGTGCTGCACTTAAATTACGTGCGTACTGGACCGCGCTGGTAGTTAATCTTTCAAATGGCATGTCTTCCTTCGGACTCAGGTCCGCACTGATTCCACTCTTCGTCGTTTCTGTTCTTCAAAAAAGCCCTGCTACTTCAAGCTATGGTTTCTTGGCAACCAGCGTGGTTCAAGCTTCGTTATTGCTTCCTGCTGGTCGCATGACGGATACCAAAGGTCGCAAGCCTTCGATGATTATTGGAACGTTGTTTCTTGTTGTTTCCATGCTCTGCTTAGTAGCCAGCGAAACCCTAGTTGGGTTTTACTCCGCAATGGTGGCCATGGGAGTCAGTGCTGCATTTCTCGGTGGCGCACCGTCCGCGGTTGTTGGCGATGTAGTTGATGGACGCAAGGGTGGCCCAGTAGTTGCCACCTACCAAATGATGAGCGATCTCGGAATCATTGTTGGACCACTGTTGTTTGGATTTTTAGCAGATTCAACAGGTGGATTTGCCTGGCCGTTTACGGCAAGCCTTTTGGTGGCAAGTGCAACAACCATTCTGGTCTTGTTTATGCCAGAAACTCGCAAGCCAAAAATTGCAGAAAACTTAACTGCTTAGCGTTGCAATTTCCGGTAGCAAAATTCCAGTGTGTGCATGGCAGTCATAACCATTTGGATTCTTGATCAAGTACTGCTGGTGATATTCCTCGGCGTACCAGAACAAAAAGTTCGAAGCTGGCGCTAGTTCGGTTGTGATCGGATCAAAACCCTTGCCGACCAATACTTCGTTATAGGCCTTGCGAGATTCAGTTACCCAGTTTTCTTGTTCTGGCGTAGTCGAGTAAACCGCACTTCGATATTGCGATCCCATGTCATTGCCTTGCCGGTTACCTTGTGTTGGATCGTGATTTTCCCAAAAGCACTTCAGAAGATCATAGATCGAAGTTTGTGATGGATCATATGCAACTAAAACAATTTCCGAATGACCGGTCGTGCCGGTACAAACCATTGGATAAGTCGGATCACTTGCTGTGCCACCCATGTAGCCAACTGCTGTGCTTACTACACCAGGAATGTTCCAGAGTTTCTTTTCTGCTCCCCAGAAGCAACCCATGCCAAAGTAAATAACTTCTGTTCCTGTTGGCCATGGGCCACGGATGTCGGTGTTTAGAACCAGGTGCGTTTCAGTCATAGGTCTACTTTGCCAAGGATTTAGTCTTTTCGCATATGAAAGTAGGGGTTGACCGAAGCCAACCCCTACTTTTAACGAGAAATTGATTAGTCGCGACCCTGCAAAATTGCTAGGAGGCGAAGCAGTTCAAGATATAGCCAAACCAGCGTCACCATTAAGCCAAAAGCCATGCGCCAAGATTCTTTCTCGGGTGCACCTGCTGCAATAGTTTGGGTGATCAACTCGAAGTCCATTACTAATGAGAATGCGGCAAGGCCTACGCCAGCTACGCAAAGCAGTAAACCGAGTCCACCTACTCCATAAAAGCCCCAGCCACTACCGACGCCAAAGAAACTTGAAATCAAAGACGCTACAGCGATGACCAAGTAGGAAACCATGGCAACCATGAATACCTTCTTGAACTTGCCATTAACTTTGATGATTCCGGATTTGTAGAGGAACAACATTGTGCCGAAAGCGACAAACGTGCCAATTACCGCTTGTGACACTAGATTCGGCGCAGTATCGGCATAGGCCGCGGAGTACAAGTTACTTATGCCACCAAGAAAGACACCTTCAGCGGCGCCATAAGCCAAAACTAAAGCCGGGCTAACTTCTTTCTTAAAGATGTTGACTAAAGAAAGTCCCAGTCCTACAAACAATGCCGGGAAAGTTAGGCCTGGAACTGACCAGCCAACAAAAGCCCCAGCCAAAAGGATTGCAAACAGTAAACCTGTCTTGACGATTACATCGTCCATGGTCATACGGGCGCCAACGATTGGCGCAGGGGTTGCTCCACCCACTTCTGGGTTCAAGGTTTCGCCGGTTGCCCGAACTAATACTGGATTACTCATTTATTCCTCCCGTTGAATGTCTTGTGACACTCGACTTGTGAGTATTTCTACCCTCAAATCTAGCCTTCTAAACACCTATTTCTGGTACCCCTGGTCGGACTTGAACCGACACTGGCACGATTTTAAGTCGTGTGCCTCTAACCGATTGGGCTACAGGGGCGTGGTGTTTTCCACCGCTTAATCCTGACAGGTAATGCCAGAACTTCCTAACTGGGGTTGGAAACTAAGGCTCGGGCAATTCCATCGAGGATGTCGCGCTCTGAGACAACCACTTCAGACAACCCGGTCCGAGCCATAATTCGGTCAAGCACCAATGCACCCGAACCAATTACATCAATTCGACCTTCATGCATAGGTCCTAACTTTGCCCGCTGCGCCCGCGTCATGGCCAATAGTTCTTGCGTGACTCTATGCACTTCCTCATCTGAAATGCGACTGCCATGAATTGCAGCTGAGTCATATTCAGTAAGCCCTAGCGCCAAGGCGGCAACTGTTGTTACAGAGCCAGCCAAACCAATCAGGCTTTTGGCTTGCGCAATTGGTACCGCAAGGTACGCCTGATCAATTGCAGCGTCAATGTCTGCAGTTGCGGCTGCGATTTGTTCTGGAGTTGCCGGATCACTAACTAGGTGGCGTTCTGTCATTCGAACGCATCCCACATTTGTACTAATCGCTGCAGTTGGTTTGGTTGTGCCAAGAACAAATTCTGTTGAGCCACCACCAATGTCAACTACTAGATATGGCGCGACTGGTGCCGGGTTGAAGTTCAATAAATCTGCTGTTGCTCCCAAGAACGACAATTCGGCTTCTTCATCCCCACTAATAATGTCTGGTTCAATTCCGAGTCGAGTCACGATCCCATTAACGAACTCCGCGCGATTTGAAACATCTCTGCTCGCACTTGTTGCTACAAATCGAACTAGTTCGGGTTTATGTTCTGCAATTAAATCGGAGTAGGTGTCGATCGCTGCGAAAGTTCTGGCGAGTGCAGCTTGAGAAAATTCTCCGGTCTTGTCTACACCCTCACCTAATCGAACGATAACCATAGTGCGTACGACGTCGGTCAGTTTTCCATTTTCGATATCCGCTATTAGTAGACGAATCGAATTTGTGCCGCAATCAATTGCTGCCACTCTCAATGTCATCACCTCCGCATGGTCCAGTCTGTCCCCAATCTTTGAGCATGGCTAGCGCCTTATCTCCAAGTGGATTGACGCCTGGCCCAGCCGCAAGTGAATGTCCGATCAAAACATGCAGGCACTTCACGCGAGTAGGCATTCCACCGGCACTAATTCCAGCAATCTCTTCCACGTGCTCAATCGCTTCTCGCTCTTCTAAATAAATCTCATGAGCGGCTTCATAGCTTGCAGCCAATTCAGAGTCTGATGCAATTGCATCGGCAAGCTCCTTCATTACGCCATTTGCTTCCAGAGTGCCGATTGCTCCGGTTGCCTTGGGACAAGTCATGTAATAGAGCGTTGGAAAGGGCGTGCCATCGTCCAAGCGAGGTGAAGTTTTCAAAACATCTGGTTGCCCACAGGAACAACGATGCGCAACTTCGATCACACTTCTGGGATCGCGGCCAAGTTGGGCGCGCACGGCAGCAAAATCTTCAGGTGAGAGCATTGTGTTACTGAGGTAAGTCGCCGGATTGCACAACCAATGGATCATCAGCTGGTGGTGGGTTGTCTGCAAGTTTGGCGCTACTCCACAACTTTGTATACCAAGCGGAATCGTCATTAGGAACTAGTGCGCCAGGAACACCAGTGATTGCCGTATTAGTTTCTTCGTCAAGAACTACGAAACCAATTTCACCTGGAAACACGTAGTTGAGGCGCTCTCGGGCTAATGCTTGAAGGTACGCCGGGTCCGCTAGCCGTGCCCGACGATTACTTAAGTCATCAATTTTTACTTGCTGGGAAACTACCTGCTGTTCCAAATTCTTGATATCGCGGCGCTCTTTAATCAAAGCGCGTAGTGGAACCGCCAAAGTTAGCATGATAAAAACGCCCGCAAGAATCATTGCAATTGCGCGCGCGTTTATTCTCGGAGAAATCCTTGGAGAAGAGACCACGTCTTTATTGTGCCGTGTTTAACCCTTGAAACGAGGGAATGCGCTTCGACCGGCGTATCGTGCCGTTTCATCAAGATCTTCTTCAATTCGCAGCAACTGGTTGTACTTAGCTACTCGATCAGATCGCGCTGGCGCTCCGCTCTTGATTTGGCCACAGTTAAATGCAACTGCCAGGTCAGCAATTGTGGTGTCCTCTGTTTCGCCAGAACGATGGCTCATCATCGTGGCAAACCCAGCACGATGTGCCATTTCAACAGACTCGGCAGTTTCGGTAAGTGAACCGATCTGGTTTACCTTCACGAGTAGCGCGTTTGCAGACTTTAGTTCAATACCCTTGGCAATGCGCTCAGTATTTGTCACGTAGTGATCGTCACCAACAATTTGAATTTGATCACCCATTACAGAAGTGAAATGCACCCAAGAATCCCAGTCATCTTCAGCTAATGGATCTTCGATCGAAACAATTGGGAAATCTTTTGCAAGTTGCGCATAAAGTTCAATCATTTGTTCGGTTGATCGCGCTGTGCCTTCGACATGGTAACTGCCATCTTTGAAAAACTCAGTGGCAGCGACGTCCATTGCAAGTGCTACATCAGCACCTAACTTGAATCCTGCTTTTGTGATTGCTTCCGAAATTAGTTCTAGCGCAGCTCGATTGCTTGGCAAGTTAGGTGCAAAGCCACCTTCATCACCTAAACCTGTAGAGAGTCCGTTAGATTTCAAAACGCTCTTTAGCGAGTGGTAAACCTCGGCGCCCATTCGCAGCGCATCATGAAAAGAATCTGCGCCGATTGGAGCGATCATGAATTCTTGAAAATCGACATCACTGTCAGCATGTGCGCCACCATTAATGATGTTCATCATTGGAACTGGCAATAGGTGGGCGTTTGGACCGCCAATGTATCGGTACAAAGGTAAGCCAGAAGATTGAGATGCAGCTTTGGCAACTGCCATGGAAACCCCAAGAATTGCATTTGCACCTAGACGGGCCTTATTTGGTGTGCCATCTAGTGCGATCATGGTGTCGTCAATAAATCTTTGGTCCGTGGCATCAAACCCGATAACAGCCGGCATGATTTCATCTTCGATTGCAATGACTGCCTTGATTACGCCTTTGCCTAAATAGCGCTCGTCACCATCACGTAATTCAACTGCTTCGAATGCACCAGTTGATGCACCTGATGGAACTGCGGCTCTGCCGACGCTGTCGTCATCTAGTGTGACTTCAACTTCTACCGTCGGATTACCGCGGGAATCTAAAATTTCGCGGGCTCTAACATCAGAAATACTAGACACAGGATGACTCCAATTGATTGAACAAAATTTACTACGAGGCTTCCTCGTTCGTTGTATAAAGTCTAGCGATTTTGCCCAGACCCTTAAAAAGCCGTTAGTTAAAGGCCTTCAGATTCTCGGACTCTGGTGCGATAGCGCATCATTTCAGCCCGCAGCACTGATTCCGCTTCAATGTCTATCTCGCGAGCAAGTTCTAAAGTTGCAACAAGCAGCGCAGCTATTTGCTCCTCAGTCACGTCGCCAATTAAGTTTCGTAGTCCTTCTTTAACTTGGGTATCCCCGGCAACTACTCCACTTTTTCGAGCTCGATAGATAAGTTGAGTTGCAAGTTGTAATGCTGGCATTGCTAGTGGCACACCGTCTGTTACAGATTCACGCTGCTTTTCTTCCTGTTTAACTCTGGCCCAGTTTGCTTCAAGTTCTTCACTTGAGGTAACCACGAGGTCGGTAAATACGTGTGGGTGACGACGAACTAACTTGTCTACAACACCTTGCGCAATTGAATCTAACGAAAATGTGGGATCCGATTCTTGGGCAATTCGGGCGTGAAAAACGACTTGTAAAAGCAGGTCACCTAGTTCTTCGCGAAGCGAACCTAAGTCACCTTGGTCCATTGCCTCTAGCGCTTCATAGGTTTCTTCTAGTAAATAGCGCGCCAGACTTTGATGAGTTTGCTCGGCGTCCCAAGGACAACCACCAGGACTTCTTAATTGGTCCAACACCTGGACTAAGTGTTCAACAGGTGAATTCATATTCAATTTAACCTAGTGACACAGGTAGCGGAACGGCTAATGTTTTGTCGCCTGGTGTGCTGATGAGATTACTTGGATCCCACTTACCAAACCTAGGGTTAAGTTCCACATTTAAGTCTTGACTCAATTTTGTTAAGTAATCAAATAGCGCTTGTGTGCGAGTTTGTTTATCAGCACCTGGCGCCAATTTTTCCATCAAGGCACGTTGCACTAAAATTTCATACATAAATCCATCGACATCATCTGCCGGAACTGCATTTTGAGCAGCTAGTTGCGCTTCGATTGTTTCTTTTGCATATTGCAGAAAAACTTCATCTCGGTATGCGGCAACATCACGATCTGTAACTTTGATACCTTCCCGAGCAACAACTTCTTCAAGCAGTGCAACAAGAACGAAATGATCTACCGCTCTCTGGTTGATTTGGATCAAGCTAGGCACTTCATTTATCAAGGCAGGATCAGTAACTTGAATTTGGGCGCGGACTTTGTCAACGCGATCTGTAACAGCAGAAGCTGGAATCACTTTGCCATTGACTACAACGGCGCTACCAGCCAGCTTTGGAGAATCGGAGCATCCAGTTAGAACTGCAACGCCAAGAACCAAAGTTGCAATTAAACGAAGTTTCACAGATGTTCCTTTCAAGAACCAACTCTCCAATTTTATTATGAAGATGCAACTGTCGATGACACCCAGGTATTAACCCATTCCACAAGGTCAATGTCTGCCGCCTGATTTGCAGATCCAATCAGCGCGCCCTTTGGCCGAGGCACCACAATCGTACGTGTTGCAGGCTTTATGACAGATCCGGGATACAGCCGGTTTAAACGAAGCACTTTAGATTCAGGGAGTTCGACTGGGGAAAACTTCACATGACTGGACGTTGCAATCACTTCGGTGATCCCAACAGCCTGCAATGAGACTCGTAATCGGGCAATCGAGACCAAGGTTTCAACTGGAGCCGGCATCGAACCGTATCGGTCAGCTAATTCCTCAACTACGCCCGTCACATCATCATTAGTTCTGGCATCTGCAAGGCGCCGATATGCCTCGAGACGAAGTCTTTCTTCTGGAACATAGCTGTGAGGCAAGTGGGCATCAACAGGTAGTTCAACTTTTACGACGTCTTCAATAATTGCTGCTCCACCGGTTTTAACTTCTTCGACCGCCTCACTAACAAGGCGCACGTATAGGTCAAACCCAACATCTGCAATGTGGCCACTTTGTTCGCCACCAAGCAAGTTGCCGGCTCCCCGAATTTCCAAGTCCTTCATTGCTACTGCCATACCTGAGCCCAAATCAGTATGTGCGGCGATTGTAGATAGTCGATCGTGGGCATTTTCACTTAACGGTTTATCCGGTGCGTATAAGAAGTAGGCATAACCACGTTCGCGGCTTCGGCCAACGCGACCTCGCAGCTGATGCAGTTGTGACAAACCAAATGTGTCAGCACGGTCCACAATCAATGTGTTTGCATTCGCAATGTCTAGACCGCTTTCAATAATTGTCGTGGAAACCAAGATGTCGTATTTGTGTTCCCAAAAATCAACGATTATATGTTCAAGCGTGTTTTCATTCATTTGCCCGTGTGCTACTGCGATACGAGCTTCCGGAACTAATTCGGCTAATTTGCTCGCCACTCTATTTATGCTTTCCACGCGATTATGCACAAAGAATACTTGTCCTTCACGGATAAGCTCTCGGTGAATTGCTGCCGTAATAAATTTTTCGTCGTATGGGCCAACTGTGGTTAGTACTGGGTGTCGTTCTTCAGGTGGTGTTTGAATAGTCGACATTTCACGTAGACCTGTTACAGCCATTTCTAAAGTTCGTGGAATTGGCGTCGCTGACATTGTGAGCATGTCGACATTTGTGCGCAACGCCTTTAGGTGTTCTTTATGTTCCACGCCAAATCTTTGTTCTTCATCGACAATAACTAAACCAAGATCTTTGAATCTAACTTCAGGATTAAATAAACGATGAGTACCAATCACCATGTCTATTGAGCCATCAGTAATTCCGCTCATGACTTTGCGAACTTGGGCGTCAGTTTGAAACCGAGAGAGTGCAGCCAACTTAACGGGGAATTGTGCATACCTGCGAGAAAATGTTTCAAAGTGTTGTTGCACTAGAAGTGTTGTAGGAACCAGAATTGCGACCTGCTTGCCGTCTTGGACAGCTTTGAACGCAGCCCGAACTGCAATTTCGGTTTTTCCGTATCCCACATCGCCACAAACCAATCGATCCATTGGAACGTCATTTTCCATGTCGCGTTTGACTTCATCGATAGTTACAAGTTGATCCGGTGTTTCTACATATTCAAAAGCGTCTTCAAGTTCACGTTGCCATGGGCTATCGGGTGAAAAAGCAAAACCTTTACTTGCCATACGCGCAGCATAGAGTCGAATCAATTCACCAGCAATCTGCCTGACTGCTCGACGAGCACGTGATTTAGTTGCTGCCCAATCACCGCCACCAAGACGGTTTAGTGAGGGTGCTTCCCCGCCAACATACCTAGTCACCTGATCAAGTTGGTCACTTGGAACGTAAAGTCGGTCACCACGCTGGCCGCGTTTGCTTGCTGCGTATTCAATAACTAAATATTCACGTGTTGCATTAGCTACAGTTCGTTGCGCCATTTCAATGTATTTACCAACACCATGCTGTTCATGAACTACATAATCGCCGCTCTTAAGTGTTAGCGGATCAATCACTACTCGGCGCTTGCTTGGTAACGATCGATTTTCTTTGGAAGCATCGCGACTGCCAAAAAGATCTACTTCAGTAACTAGTACTAGACCGGCAGACGTGATGCTAATTCCTGATTCTTGATGGCCAACAGTAACTTCAATCACTTCATCTTTTAAGTCTGCAGTTAACTCTTCAGTTTGCCGAGCCGGAATTCCAAGTTCCATGAGTGTTGCAACCAAACGCTCGGTTGAACCATGACCAGCCATTGACACTGCGACTCGCGAACCGGCTTTCCACCACTTGCGAATATCCGACACAAAGTCTTCAATTTTGGATCGATAGTCCGGCGTTGCCTCAACACCAGGTAACTCATCCAGTGGTCCAGCCAAAGTTGTTAGCCCAAGCCAAGCATGCGAATTAC